>NZ_CEXBBO010000023.1:25636-77940 GCF_982611455.1 Stutzerimonas sp. | reverse complement strand
GGCAGGGGCTGAAGTCAGCCAGAAATACACAACTACTTCAGACCATCCTTAGCTATCGCTAAAACAGAAACGAGTGAGCCTGAGCGCACCGGGAGCGAACGATAAGAATGGAAGGTGAACGAAGAGCCCATCCAGCCTGTAGCAGGCAAGCGGTCTGAATGACATTTGTTTTACACAAGCGAATACGTTGAATGGCTGGATGCCAATCGGCGCAGATTGATACTGAGGGGTGAAGCGGAGGGGGAATCAGAAGAGGCGAACTTGTTATTTTAGCTTGGATCGCCAGAGCCTGATGATAAAAGTTGAAGTTTAGTAGAGAGGATTATGAAGGTAACGTCTCAAGCCTTTTTGAACATCTTCAGGCAGTAGGCTTTAACGATCATGTAAGTTTCGATCAGCAATTGACCACGGATGAAAGCGGGGTCTTGATTCATCATAGGACTCATGGTGTTACTCCTTCTGGCTGGTGTTACGTATGTTTCCACTTCGAATTTGATAGCGCAACAACGATCATTCAGTCAACTGAAAAGGCGACGATGAGCGCGCAGAGCGCCGTGGACACTGTCTTCGCTTCGCAGCGATGTCAGCTATGTCAACGATCAGAAAAAGGAAAGTTCATCGCTCAGGTCAGTCTCGCTGCCGTCGAGTTGTTGCCAGCGCGGGGCCTGGGTGCAGCATCGCACTATTCATAGCGGTAGCTGTTTCGCTCGTGCAGCAAGGGCACGCGCCGGTTCCGACGGTTTGACGCGGGCTCATAACCTCAAAAGGCTTATAGCCCTGGTTTCAGCATCACCCATATAAACCCGACAACAATTCCCGCCAGCGCAATCAACCAGCCAATCCGGTGCGCACGGTTCTTCTCGGCCTGCCGCACGGGGTCCACGGGTTTTTTCTTTTTCACAATCCACCTACCTTCAAATCAAAACCAAACCATGCACAGCACCTAGGACGGCATGAGCCGGCAGCATCCTCCTTCAGAGAAGCAAAAAGGGAAAGCCTTGATGATTGAGCGCCAGCGATCCTGATCGATAAAGATCACTCAGCGCAGCGCCACCGGGACAATCCGCTACGTCGTACAACCCGCGTGAAGTTCTGGCCTAGACGCTCTTCATGTGCGCAGCGGACGGTGGCCAGGCACGCTCGCCAAACTGTACGCTTCGATCCCCTTTCGGCTGACGCCCGCAATGACCACTAAACAATCGTTTCTGCTTCGCAACCCATCCGCCAGCCTTTTGCTCATCCAGCTGCTGGGTATCGTGCTGTACCCCTTTCTGGAAGACCTGCCCCATGGGCGGGCGATCGTTGGCACATTTGGCATCGTTGTATTGGTGGCGGCGCTGCGCATGGTGCGTCGCAGCCCGCTGATTCAATGGGTTGCCCTTACGCTGGCGGCGTGCATTCTGGTGCTGACCATCATCGGCGAGGTTCGCGGTGGGCCTGTGCTGAGCCTGTCATTGGCAGCGCTTGAAGCGGCCTTCTACTTCTATGCCGCAGCCAGCCTGATCGCTTACATGATGGAAGATCAGCGTGCCACCACCGATGAGCTGTTTGCCGTGGGCGCGACCTTTACCCTGCTTGCCTGGGCATTCGCGTACAGCTTTGTCGTCTGCCAGCTGCTGGTGCCGGGCAGTTTCACAGCGGCACTTGAGCCCGAAGCGCCACGCAGCTGGCTCGAATTACTCTTTTTGAGTTTTACCATTCTTTCCGGCGTGGGCATCGGTGACATTCTGCCGCTGACCCCAATGGCGCGTGCGTTGGTGATGCTCGAACAGTTCGCGGGTGTGATGTACATCGCCCTGGTGGTTTCCCGCCTGATCGGCCTGACCATCCGGCGCTAGCGATTGGCTATTTGCTGATCGACAAGAGCCCCTTCCAGCTCGACGCCAGGCCTTGGTATCGGCCAGGACTTCGTTGCGTTTAACCGCTTACGGAGCGGGCTATCGACGTCTGGCTGAGCAATGAGACAGAGTCCCTAAGTTAAGAAATTGCCTGTTTGAATGATGGCAATCTGACGCTAGTATCCGCCGCGCCCAAGGATGGCGAAAAGGAGCGCTCCGTAGAGAGCGCCGGCGACCGTCCACGGCAAGCCAATGCTTTTCCGTAGAACCTCAAGGATGCCTTCATGAGCAAGTTGAAATACCTGGCCGCCGGCCTGCTGAGTCTGGCGCTGACCGGTTGCGTCTCCTTCACCCCTTCAGGACCTATCGGTCCGCCTTCGCAAATCGTCGAACACTCGATACCTGCCGGCGCAATGCTCAAGGATGTAGAAGTTTCCGACTCGCACCTGAATGAAGCGCAGCGTAGAAACATCAGCAACACGCTGACATCGCAAATCACCCAGCACGTCGAACGCGGTGAGTACTTCGAGCGGGTCATCAATTTCCCCGCCAAGCTGGACGAGAAGGATGTTCAGTTGCAGTTCAACTTCAGCTCGCTCAAGGGCAAGCGCACTCCGCATCCCGGTTATTTTCCGGGCGCGCTACTGACGCTGACCGTGTGGATCTGGGTGAACGGGCCGATTTATGTAGACAAGTACGACCTCGCCGCCGAGTTGAAAATTACCGATGCCGCCGGCAAGCAACTGGCGCTCTCACGCAAGACGCTGGTGTTGAACCAGAACACCGGCCTTTGGGATTACGACTATTTCAATACATCGCTCGGTTCGCGGCAGCTCACACAGCTCGTCGAACAATTGCTGCAAGACAGCACCCAGCAGCTTGCAAACTGACACGGAAGCCAAACATGAAAAAGCTGATAGCCCTTCTCGCCGTAGCCGCCTCCCTGAGTCTTCAGGGCTGCATGACCTACTCCCACAATTCGCTGCAGCAGGTCGAGCAATGGCCGCTGGCCGCACCCGCGCAAGAGAAGCCGACCGCTTACCTTAATATTCAGACTGAATATTCAGTGAATGGCACGCCGACGGCGAGCAATCCCAACATTGCCAAGCTCGAAGAATTGCTCACGCAGGCCTTCATGGACAGTGGTCGCTTTGCCCGTGTCAGCACGCAACAGGAAGAATCGGACCTCTACGTGACGGTCACGCTGCGCAATCAAGAAACCGGAAATCTCGGCCTAGCGGTAATCACCGGCGCGACCTTCTTTCTGATTCCCGGCACCTTCGACAACACCCTGACGATGGACATGATGTTCCGCGACGGTGAAGGCAAGAAGCTGGGTCGAGTACAGAAGCAGGAAATACTGACGACCTGGATGCACTTGTTATTGGTCTTTGCCCTGCCGTTCAACGAGTCGGGCGATGCACTGCTAAACGACCTCGCCAAGAGCAATCTGGAAGAAGCGGCGGAGAAGGAATTGATCTAGCCAGCCAGCCCGGTGGCAATAGGGTTGCCATACATTTATTGAAGCGTTCCCATGCTCGCGCGGGGAACGCTGCCTACCCGGGCTACTCAGCCGGGTGGACCCTGGCTAGCGACGCGGCGCATTGTCGCGAGTTCCCAACGCTGGGCGTACCAGCCCACTCCCAACGCTAGCTAACAAAGGTTAGCCGAGTTTCTGCTCCACCCATCATTGCCCTCCAAATAGCCCCACCCAATAAATTCCCGCATCGCTCTGCGGATCGACCGCATAGGCCGCGCCCAGCTCGCGGAATCGCGGGTTCATCACGTTAGTGCAATGTCCCGGACTGGCTAACCAGCCCTCGACCACCTTGTTCGGCCGATCCACCGCTGTAGCGATGTTTTGCCCTACATGGGTGCCGCCATAACCCGCCAGTTCCGCCCGATCTCCGGGCGTGCGGCCATCCTTGCCGAGCGGGCTGAAGAAGTTGCCGTTGGCCATGGCCCGGCTATGGGTTTCGGCGACGCTGGCGAGGGTCGCGTTCCAGCCCAGCGGTGCCGCCGCCGGGAAAGGCTTGCCGCCGCATTGCCGCGCTTGCCCACGGGCACGGTTGACTTCATCGAGCAGCATCTGCCCTTCCGCCTGCCAGTCCTTTAGATGCCCGCCGAGCAACGGCCGCGCCAGGACGATTCGCCAGTCACGGCCCTCGCGGCTGATGCCGATGTCGGCGTACTGCGGATCGAGCACCACGCGACAGAAGCTTTCCCGCAGCGCTTGCATCGCCGCTTGCGCATCGCGCGGGCCGGACAGGCTGATGGCCTGCACGTTGACCATCGGATAGCCCGCTCGGGCGAGCGAGCCCTGTAGATCGCCAGCGCCAGACGCCGGCAATACCAGACGCGGATCGGGCGAAAGCGGTGTCAGCTCCTCGCTCGCCTGGCTGTCGCAGTGCTGCACTGCGCTGCGATAGATATTGATCGAGTCGACCAGCTGCGCCTCTCCGCCGCCGTTTGCAGCGACAGCGAGGCTGCTGCCGCTCAGTAGCAAGGACAAAAGCAGAGAGGATGAAAGGACGCGCATGAAAGTCTCCAGCGAAAACCGAAGGGTTGTGAATAGGCTGACGATGCACCGAGAGCGCATCTCAAGTCGAGCCTCCAGCGACGCAACCTGCCCAGCTATGGCTATGCCTATTGCCGCACCGACATCTTTGCACGGGTTCCTGTAATGCTCCCTTCCGCAGCCCGCTAGATTCTTGCAATCGAAGACGACCCGATTCTCGGCACCCACTTCGTCCTCTCCGGTTACGCTGTGTAACAGAGCCGCCTCATGTCTTAAGCTGCAGTCCACCTCACGCCCATGCTTGCCATTATCATGACCAATCGCCCTGTTTCGCCCTTCCAGCTTTTCATTCTCGTGCTCTCGTTGTATGTCGTGGGAGCGCTGATCGCCGACCTGCTGCTCGACTTGCCGCCCGATGTATCCGAGCTTTTGGGTTACATCGACAACATCGTCTGCGTGTTCTTTTTCATCGACTTTGTCAGACGTCTGCAAATGGCCGAAGACAAATGGCAGTTCATGCGTTGGGGCTGGATCGACCTGTTGGCCAGCGTGCCGGCGGGAGGCCTGCAGGCGGCGAAATTGGTGCGTGTCGTGCAGGTTCTGCGTGCCCTGCGCGCGATCAAGTCAACGCAGATCATATGGCGCCTGCTGTTTCGCAACCGAGCTGAAAGCATTGTCGCGTCGGTCGCCACAGCCACGCTGCTGCTGGTCGCGTTCGGCGCGATTACCATGTTGCTGGTCGAGGCGCCTAACCCGCAAAGCGCTATCAATACGCCGGAGGAAGCGCTCTGGTGGGCAATCGTGACCGTCACGACCGTCGGCTATGGCGATTACTACCCGGTCACGACCGAGGGTCGTATCGTAGCGGTGCTGCTAATGGTGTCTGGTGTCGGGCTATTCGGTAGCTTCGCGGCTTACGTTGGCTCGCTGTTTACCGCCGACAAGAGCGATGAGAGTGCCAAACAACAGGAAGCCGACCGGGCGGTGATGCAAAGCCTGCTGAAACAGGTTGAGCAGCTGACTCAAGAGGTACGGGGAATGCGTGCGCAATTGGGCGAAAAGGAACCGCCTGCGCAACTGGACCTACAAGCCAGATCGCTCGATTAGCGCTGGGTTGAAATTCATGGAGCGAAGAGGCGCCTGAGGATCGACATTTCCACGCGGAACGGCCTACCGCTTTTGTCCGTCCGCCGCGCACTTCGGCGCTATTAGCCCACCACACGCCCAGCGGCCAACCCCAAACCGGCCGCAAGCCATTACAATGCGCGACTTTCGATTCACAGCCGGTCCGCGCTCATGTCCCTACCCCAGCATCATCTCGAACTGCTCAGCCCCGCGCGGGATGTGTCCATTGCCAAGGAGGCCATCCTGCATGGTGCCGATGCGGTGTACATCGGCGGGCCGAGTTTCGGTGCGCGGCACAACGCCGAGAACAGCGTGGCGGATATTGCCGAGCTGGTGACCTTCGCTCATCTGTTCCATGCACGGGTGTTCGTCACCATCAACACCATCCTCCATGACGACGAGCTGGAAGCGGCGCGGGCGCTGATCTGGCAGCTGTACGAGATCGGCGTCGATGCGCTGATCGTGCAGGACATGGGCGTGATGGAAATGGACATTCCGTCGATCGAACTGCATGCGAGCACCCAGACCGACATCCGTACCCTGGAGCGAGCCAAGTTCCTCGACAAAGCCGGCTTTTCGCAGCTGGTCTTGGCCCGCGAGCTGAACCTGCAGGAAATCCGCGCGATTGCCGATGCCACCGACGCGGCCATCGAGTTCTTCATCCATGGCGCGCTGTGTGTGGCGTTTTCGGGACAGTGCAACATTTCCCACGCGCAGAACGGCCGCAGCGCCAACCGCGGCGATTGTTCACAGGCCTGTCGCCTACCCTACACGCTCAAGGATGACCAGGGCCGCGTGGTGGCCTTCGACAAGCACCTGTTGTCTATGAAGGACAACAACCAGAGCGCCAACCTCAGCGCGCTGGTCGATGCTGGCGTGCGCTCGTTCAAGATCGAGGGGCGCTACAAGGATGTGAGTTACGTGAAGAACATCACCGCTTACTACCGCCAGCGCCTCGACGAGATACTCGAAGACCGCAGCGACCTTGCCCGTGCCTCCAGCGGCCGTACCGAGCACTTCTTCGTGCCGGACCCGGACAAGACCTTCCACCGCGGCAGCACCGATTACTTCGTCACCGACCGCAAGATCGACATCGGCGCCTTCGATTCGCCGACCTTCACCGGCTTGGCCGTGGGCGAGGTGCTCAAGGTCGGCAAGCACGACCTGACCGTGCAGACGCGCGAGCCGCTGTCCAATGGCGACGGCTTGAATGTGCTGGTCAAGCGCGACGTGGTGGGCTTTCGCGCCAGCGTGGTCGAGCCGCTGAAGCAGTTCGAAGAGGACGGCCAATCGTTCTGGCAATACCGCGTCGAACCTAACGAGATGCCGGCGGCCCTGCGTCAGTTACGGCCGAACCATCCGCTGAACCGCAATCTGGATCACAACTGGCAGAACGCACTGCTGAAGACTTCCGCCGAACGCCGCGTTGGCGTCCGCTGGTTGGCCAAGCTGCGTGCAGATGAGCTGGAACTTCACGTCACCAGCGAAGAAAGCGCTTATGCCACGGTCTCGCTGGCCGGTCCGTTCGGCGAAGCGAAGAAGCCTGAACAGGTGCCCAGTCAGATCGCCGATCTCCTGAGCCAGCTGGGCACTACGATCTACCACGCCGAAGAGGTCGAGGTGGACGCCCCCCAGGCGTTTTTCATTCCCAACTCTCAGCTCAAGGCCCTGCGCCGTGAAGCTGTCGAAGCCCTGACCGAGGCACGTGAAACCATGCGTCCGAACGGCGCGCGCAAGCCAGTCAGTGTGCCACCACCGGTCTACCCCGAGTCGCATCTGTCCTTTCTCGCCAACGTCTACAACGAGAAGGCGCGCGCCTTCTATCATCGTTATGGCGTGCAATTGATCGATGCGGCCTACGAAGCTCACGAAGAAACCGGCGAAGTGCCAGTAATGATCACCAAGCACTGCCTGCGCTTCTCCTTCAACCTGTGCCCGAAACAGGCCAAAGGCGTCACTGGCGTGCGCACCAAGGTGGCGCCGATGCAGCTGGTGCACGGTGATGAAGTGCTGACCCTGAAGTTCGACTGCAAGCCGTGCGAGATGCACGTGATCGGCAAGATCAAAGGCAACATCCTCAACCTGCCGCAGCCGGGCAGCGCCGCCAGCGTGGTCGGGCACATCACGCCGGATGACCTGATGAAGACCATCCGCCGGTCGCCGCAGGGCTAAATGCCCACAGCAGGCTCACGGCTTCGCTCTAAAGCCTGCCCTACACCGCTTCGCCCCGAGGGCGGGCCTCCCACAAAGCGAACCGGCGGTCGCCGGCCTTGTGGTGCGCCGTCTGGGTCCGGTACGTTTCAGCTGTTCGCTGAGACTGACGAACCAGAAAAATAACCGGGCCGCTGCGCCCGCCCTTGCAAGGAAAAACAATGAGATCTCTGATTGCAGCCGGCGTCTTGCTGGCCAGCGGCGCGAGTTTCGCCGCGCCCTCGAATTCGCTGCTCGATGACGTGCAGCAGCGCGGCACCCTCAAGGTCTGCACCACTGGCGACTACAAGCCCTACACCTTTCTGCGCGACGACAAGCAGTACGAGGGCATCGACATCGCCCTGACCGAGTCGTTGGCTAAGTCGCTGGGCGTGAAGATCGAGTGGGTACCGACCACCTGGAAGACGCTGATGCCGGACTTCCTCGCTCAATGCGACATGGCCGTGGGCGGTGTATCCATCTCGCTTGAACGGCAAAAGAAGGCCTTCTTCAGCAATCCGATCACGGTGGACGGCAAGATTCCCTTCGTCCGCTGCGACGAGGTCGAGAAGTACCAGACCATCGAGCAACTCAACCAACCGTCGGTCCGCCTGATCGAGCCACCAGGCGGCACCAACGAGGCCTTCGTCCACCGCGAGCTGCCCAAGGCGCAGCTGGAGCTGTTCCACGACAACACCGTGATTTTCAAATCGGTCGCTGAAAACAAGGCCGACGTGATGATCACCGACTCATCCGAGGCGCAATACCAGCAGCGCAACTACCCGACCCTGTGCGCGGTTAACCCAGACAAACCGCTGCAATACAGTGAAAAGGCCTTCCTGCTGCCGCGTGATGATGTGGCGTTCAAGGCCTACGTCGATCAATGGCTGCACCTGACCAAGGCCACCGGCGAGTACCAGCGCATCGCCGACACATGGCTGGCAAAGCCAGGCAAGTAATCGGATCGTCGCCAGGGAAAACGTCTGGTCGTTTTAGCGCAACTCGACCGGGCGAACCTGAACAGCATGAGCAGGTTCGCTGACCTTGTTGTTGGGGTCAGCAACGCGCGGGCGGCGATGCACAACATTCTCCCGCGCCGTGAGATGAGTACTCGCCGTTACGGTGCGCTGGGTCGAGGCACAGAGCCGATCTACAGGCAGTGCCGCCTCATTCTCTTCTGGCGCCGTGACGTTCGGATTGGGAAGATGCCACGCGGCTATTCACTTTCAGACAAGGATCAATATGCGCCATAGGCCAGCCAACTGGATCATCGCCCTGTCATTGGCCGCTGTGCTTGCCGGTTGTTCGACGGCCCCGCCCAAAGAGCCGACACCGAGCCCGCAGCCGCCCGCCGTGAGTGGGGAACACATCGGCTCGGGAAAGGCGTCGTACTACGGCAGCCAGCATCACAACAAGCGGACCGCCAGCGGCGAGCGATTCGATCAGGGCTCGCTCACCGCCGCCCACCGCACCCTGCCCTTCGGCACGCGAGTGAAGGTCATCAATACCCGCAACGGCAAAAGCGTAATAGTGCGCATCAACGATCGCGGGCCCTTCGTGCGCGGCCGAATCATTGATCTGTCCAAGTCCGCCTTCGAGCGCATCGGCAGCACCCGCTCGGGGGTAATTCCGGTGCGGCTCGAAAAGGTCGAGTGAGTAGCTGGCGGGCTTACAGAAAGCGGCCTCGCGATGAGGCACCTTAGACGAGCCCGCCCAGTCGTCGTCAGCCAGGCCAATGGCCACCGCACCGAAAAAAGTAACCAGAAGCTTCAAGAAGCCGCCGGTGGAGCCGATAGCGTGTCCATGCAAACCCACCTTGGTGCAACCATGTTCAACGGCCGCCTGAAAAAACAACTCCAAGACCAAACCGCAGAACTGTCTACGCTGCGTCAGCTGCATGAACACATGAACACCACAATGCCCGCCATCACTCTCGATCCGGACTTCAGGATAGCGGCGGTCAATCAGAAGTTTGCTCAGACGCTCGGCTACAGTGTCGAGCAGCTGCAAGGCCGCGTCATGGCCGATATCGTCCCGGCTTACGTGAAAAACCTGCCTTGCTTCCACAATTTCAGGGCCGCCGTTTCCAAGTTCGCACCGATCAGCGATGACTATCGCTATCTGCGCGCCGATGGCAGCCTGGCGTGGCTGCACATTGACTGGTATCCGATGAAGGATGAGCGCGGCGGGCTGTTGCATGTCCGTGGCTTCGCGCGGGACGTCACCAAACAATTGCAGCTGGCGAAGGAGAACGAGGCATTCATCAATGCACTGCTTCGCTCGACGGCCGTGATCCAGTTCCGCCTGGATGGCACCGTCGTCACCGCCAACGAGCAGTTCCTGCAGGCGATGGGCTATTCGCTCAATCAGATCGTCGGCAAACACCACAGCCAGTTCTGTACTGCGGCCGATGCCGCTTCCCCTGAATACAAATCCTTCTGGCAGACGCTCAACCGCGGCGAATTCGTCGCCGATCGCTTCAAGCGCGTCGACAGCCGCGGCCGCGAAATATGGCTGGAAGCGAGCTACAACCCGGTGCACGACACCGAGGGCAAACTCTGCCAGATAGTCAAGTTCGCCAGCGTCGTCAGCGACCAGGTCGCCCGCGAAGAAGAAGTCAGAGAAGCTGCCAGCATCGCCTATGAAATTTCCCGGCACACCGACACCAGCGCCGAGCGCGGCGCCGCAGTGGTCAAGGACACCGTCAAGACCATGCAGCGCATCGCCGAGGAAGTCGAATCGGCCACCAAGGGAATCGAAGCGCTGGGCCAACAATCACTGCTGATCAGCTCAATCGTCCAGACCATCGGCGGCATCGCCGCACAGACCAACCTGCTGGCACTCAACGCCGCCATCGAAGCGGCCCGCGCCGGTGAGCAGGGACGCGGCTTCGCAGTCGTGGCGGACGAAGTACGGCAGTTGGCCGGTCGTACCAGCGCCGCTACGGAAGAGATCGTCAGCGTCGTGCAGCAGAACCAGACGCTGGTCGAGGTAGCTGTACGCGAGATGGCCAACAGCCGCGGGCAGGCCGCTCAGGGCCTTGCACTCGCCAATCAGGCTGGCGAGGTAATCGTCGAAATTCAGGACGGCGCCAAGCAGGTGGTAGGCGCGGTTGCCCGCTTCGCCAACGAGCTCAAGTAACCCGCAGGATCACATGAATAGGCGGATGGCACTCCACCCGCCGCACTCCGCCAATAGAGTCCTCAAAGCGCCGTGCTACCGACCGGCCGGGCGAAGCGGTAGGTCGCGAAGCAGCACAGCACCAGCCCGCTCACCGCGAGCAATCCGCCGACGATACCGACGTTGCTCAGGCCGAGATGGATGGTGACCAGGCTGCCGAGCAAGGCACCCCCGCCAATCCCGATGTTGTAGATCCCGGAGAACATGGCCATGGCGACGTCCGTCGCATCGGACGCCAGGTTCAGCACCTTGGACTGTAGCGCCAGGCCGAAGCACATCCCGGCAATCCCCCAGACCACCACCAGGGCACCGAGCAACGATGCGTCCCGAGAGGCTGGCAACAGCAGCAGCAGGCACAGCGACATGGTGCCGATGGCGATGATCAGAAAGCCTTTCGGATAACGGCCGCTGTAGCGGCTGAAGAGAATCGAGCCAAGAAGGCCGGCGCCACCGAACAGCAACAGCAATACGGTGGTCATGTCACCGCTTAGGTGAGCGATGGTCTGCGCGAAGGGCTCGATATAGGTATAGGCGGTGAATTGCGCAGTAATCACCAGCGCGGTCAGCACATAGGCGGCGACCAACGCCGGACGCTTGAATAACACCGGCAGGCTTCTGAGCGATCCGGAATTCTGACTGGGCAATAGCGGTAGCGTCTTTGCCAGGCAAATGACAGCGAGGGTTGCGATAGCCGCGATCGACAGAAAGGTCGTGCGCCAGCCCAGCGCCTCGCCCACCACACGTCCGAGCGGAATTCCCAAAACCATCGCCAGCGCACTGCCAGTCGCCAACAGACCCAAGGCTTGCGCCTGCTTACCTTGTGGCGCCACACGCACGGCCAGCGATGCGGTAATCGACCAGAACACCGCGTGCGACAGAGCGATACCAATGCGGCTGACCATCAGCATGCCGAAGCTCGACGCCACACTGGACACCAGATGACTGCCGACGAACACCGCGAAGACGACCATGAGCAAGGTGCGCCGCTCGACATTGCGCGTCAGCAGCATCATCGGCAGCGACATCAGCGCCACCACCCAGGCATAGATGGTCAGCATCAGCCCGACCTGCGACGGCGGCATTTCAAACGAGCTACCGATGTCGCTGAGCAAGGCTACCGGCACGAACTCGGTGGTGTTGAAGATAAAAGCAGCCATGGCCAGTGCGACGACACTGAGCCAGCTCCCGGCGCGGGTGGTTTCCGATTCGTTCATGTAGGCGATGCCTGGCGTGCGATTCATTCACCGGTGCGTCATGCCAAGGTGGCGTAACGGGCAATAGGTGATGAGGAAGAGAAATGAGAGGTCGACCTGAGTCCGCACAACGCCATCGCCCCACGGCTTCGAAGAAGCGCGGGACTCAACCGGAAGAAGTAGAAAAAGTCAGGCGGTACGGGCCAAGCGGCGCGGATTCTACGCCTGCGCCATGCCGCTGTCAGGCGCAGAACGCAATCTGCGACCAGCGGCTGCAACCACCCTTTAAAGGCGGCGCCGACAAGGCTGTCGACGCGCGGCCATAAGCGTTCGAAGTGTGTCGAAGCGCAGCCTTACTCAGCGAAATATGCCTGCGCTCGCTCGGCTTCCGCCGCGGTCGGCTTATAGCTGATCCACTGATCGTTTTCGTTCTTCTTGTAGCGCACCACGCCTTGCGCCACATCGAATTCGTAGAAAGGGTAAACCTCGCGCAGGTTGTAAAAAGCCGCCGGGGCGAAGAATAGGATGTCCGCAACCAGATAGCCGCCGTTGAACTTGAGCGGGATAAGCCCGTACATGGGCGCCATGCCTTCCTGCGTCGCGCGGAAGCGGTACTGGCCGAAACTGGTGGCTTTGTAGGTTTTGCTGATCGGTTTTTTCAGCATCAGCGGCGCGTTGTCGTTGATCTTCACCGCCAGGGTGGGATCACTGGCGCGCAACGAGGTGGTGGCAGTACAGGCGGACAACAGGGCGGCGATCAGTGGCAGTGCCAGGAGTTGCTTGGCTTTCATTTTTCATTCCCTTGGAAGTTGTGAACACCGACGGCTCTAGCTCAACACTTAGCGTTGGACCGTTGGCCGTCCGATGCGGGCGGCACTATAGGGCACGCCACGAATGATGGCTATCTAGCATCATCGCTATGCGAAGCTTTTCCGACCACCGGGCGGCTTCTTTCTTCCGACTCGATCGTCGATCAAGAAATGGACCCAGCTCCGCTCATTCGTCAAAACAATCCGTTGAACCATCGGCCGTCACTTCACGCCCAACAATCAGGACGCTGGCCGCACGCGCCAGCCATGGACTACAGCCAAGCCATGACTGAAGGTGGTGATATGACGCATGTTCTGATCGCAGCATTCGACCGTTACGCCGAGGCGGAACAGGTCAAGACCGAGCTCAGCGGGAAGGGAATCTCCAGTGCGGACATCCAGCTGTCGGCCTCGCAGAACCCGGACAACATAGACAGCAGCCAGGTCGACGTCTCGGCCGACAAGCCCGAAGAATCGGTGGTCGACAAGGTTGGCAAGATATTCCACACGCTGTTCGGCGAAGACTCCGCCAAGCATGCTGGTCGTTACCCGGAAGCAGCGCGGCGCGGCTCCACATTGGTCACCGTGACGCTGGCCAATGAGGCGCAGATAGCGATGGATGGAGCGCAACGGCGCGATCGATATAGACGAACGCAGCGCCAGTTGGGGCGACGATGACGCCACACCGGTCACTGCCAGTACCGGCACCCTGACGACGGGCTACCCCGACGCGGCTTCCCTGAGCACTGGCGTCAACGAGGTCGATTCCACGACTTCGGCAGATCTGGATAAACAGGGCGCCGCTATCCCCGGCCGCGCGGAAAACGAACACGGCAGCACCCGCCGCAACACCGCCGGTCGCGTGCGTATCGTCACACGCTGATCGCCACGGGAAATATGGCCTGGTATGCGAAACAAGCGAGGGGCTCGCCCTCTTCCGTGATTCGCTGTCAGCTCCCGCTGCGGATACCCTGTTGCTTGCGCCGTCTTACGCCTGATGAAGGCGCTTCTGCAATCCAGCGCGTTGGCAGCCCGCATTCGCCGCGGGGCGCGCCTCCTTCACACATAGGTGCATAGCCGTTGCTTTTGTAGGAGGCCCGCCTCGGGGCGAAGCTCTAAGGCTGTTGCGTTAACCAGCATTGCTGGCGGTATTGTCGAATGCACCAGCTGTTGGCGCCCTGCTGCCGTTCTTCAACCAACCGCGCTGAAAGCCTGTCGAGCCAGCCGTCATCGTAAGAGGAGTAATAGATACGCGGCGAGCCGTGCAGCCTGTAGTAACGAAACCCCGGCCAACCGCCCGGCTCGGCGGCTTCCGGAAATGGAGCCGGATCTGCCGCGACGCGGGCGATTCGCTGCTGCTGTAGCAATGGTTCGGCTTCCAGCCAGCTTCGATGCCGGGGCTCGATGGCGACGAAGCCGTCATAGCGAACCCGCAACGCCTCGAAGAAAGACGTTGCACTGGTCGCGTCGAATGCAAGCGAGGGCGGTAGCTGGACCAACAAGCAACCGAGCTTGTCGCCTAAATGCCCGCACTCATGAAGGAAGCGATCGAGCCCCGCCTCGCAATCGACCAGGCGAGCTTCGTGGGTGAGCTGTTTGGGGACCTTCACGCAGAAGCGGAACGCCTCCGGTACGCTCTGCGCCCATTTGATATATGGTCGCGGGCCGGTGCGGACGATAGAACGAGCTGTTGATTTCCACCGCGCCGAAGCGGCCCGCGTAGCGTTGTAGGTGAGTGCCGTCCGCTGGAAATGCAGGCCACCGCTCGCGCGGCAGACTCCAGCCGGCACAGCCTAGAAAAACCGGCTCGCTGCTAGCGATAACGTTCATAAAACTCGAATCCCCGGCTTCATCAATGCTGCTCTCCGCCTATCGCTCGAACACCGCCTCGCAAGCAGTCGGCAATGGTCGAGGGGGACTTGCCGTCGTGGCCGTTCGCGGTGTCGGAAGAATTCCGTCGCACCCTTCTCCCGGAGGCGGCGGGGATTGGTCGACACAGTCGGGTGAGTCCGCTGGACAGCGCAGCCGCACGTGAAAATGGTCGTCATGGAATGGCCAGGGCCGAATGCGTTGCAGCCAGGAGCGGTCCTGCCACTGCCGCTCGCAGAGGTCGCGCTTGATCGCGCCGTCGACGAATATTCGCGTCACGCGAGGGTCTTGGGCGGCGAGGCGAACGAGTTCGGCCTGCTGGTCGCTCCATCGCGTGCGGTCGAGCTCGCCGGTCTCTGCATCTACCAGAATCGGATGCTCGATGCCCTTTCGCTCACTGCGCTTTAGCGGCCGCAGATCCAATCGAAACCAGATATCCACATCCAGCCCGCTCTGATGGCTGGCATGACCATAAGGCATGGGCCCACCGCGCGGTTGGGCCATGTCGCCCACCAGCATCGAGCCAAAGCCTGCGCGGTCGACGCGACGGCCCAACGCCTGGACGTAATCGACCAGATCGGGATGACCGTAATGGCGGTTGCGCTCCAGCTCCACCGCCTGATAGCCAACCCCTTCGGGCGATAGCTGCTCGGCACCGATCAGACAGCCAGCAGCGTGCTGCCCGACAATTCGCGGCGGGCCGGGCAATGGCTCGGCAAAATCGGACCAGTCCCGATGAGCGGAGCACGCTGCAATGACCGCGATAGCTGACGGGATACACAACGTCATTCTGGTAAATCGCATCGCAGCAGCTGAGCCAAAACCATGCATTTACTGAGCGACCTCGATAGCGAGAATCCCATCACTGCTGGGCGGTCCCGTCCAGCTTGGACGGCGCCTCCGGCTGTGTTTCCGAAACGGCATACCTGATTTGCGACTCTGCCCTGTCAGAGACGTTCAGCGCGGTACCGCTAGCCCGGATCGGGTCGCGTCCTCGGCTGAAGATTGCAAACAGCGATCGGAACTGGCCAGAGGATTGTCCATACTCTGGTAGCAGAACTGATCAGAGAGGCGTCGATCATGCGCAAGGCCGAAGTCAAACACCGCAACTCCCTAAAGCTGGAGCGACTACAGCGTTTTATGAGCTGGGCTGCGGAGCGTCATCCTGAATTCGTGCCGAAGAAGAACCATCAGGAAAATTGGTTCAGCACCTATATCGGCCACCAACCCCCCGAGATCGGTCGCGCGGCGCGGTTGTTCTGGTTGGGATTGGACGAGCCGACGGTCGATGCCAACCTTGAGAGCGCCGATCCCCAGAGCCTGATTGGCCGGTTGCTGAATCGGGATCTGAACGACTACAGCTGCAACGTCGATATCTTCGGCGTCGAGAAAACGCTCGACTGCGGCCCGGTACAGAACCTGCTGGAATCCGACCTCGCGCTGCGCATCGCCGATAGCACCTCCATCGACGGCTTCGAAACCAACGTGGACGGCGCCATCGAAGGGTTGGTCCGGGATCGTCTGCATGTATTGGAGCGCCCCTTCGCCGGTATGACAGACGAGCAAAAGACGCGCGTTCTGGATCGCCTGCCGGCAAGACTCTCCCGCCTCGATGACTTTGCTGCCAAGGCGTTCGATACCCTCAACGAGGTGAAGCACGAACTGCGCTATGTCGTGGAGCTACGTCACGGCGAGGTCGCGGTGGACCTGCAGCGGCGCATTCCAGGCGGCCAAGGCCATGTGCTGAACGACCAGGAAGTGGCCGAACTGAAAGCACAGGATCGCCAGGATCTGCTGGCCAAGTTCGAGATGACGATCGAGGAAGCCGGCGACTTCGACCTGCAGCTGCTGGGCGAGAAGCGGCTGACCGAAGTGTTCATGATGGAGCCGAAGAAACTGCGCCGGACCATCCGCTTCGCCCGCCAAGACCACAAGGAAAAGATGGCCTTCGCGGTGCTGCTGGAGAACAACCCGCGCTTCGTGCACTACCACAAGCTCTACGCTGCGCGGCGCATTACCCGCACCTGGACCGCCCTGCTCGGCCCGACCAACAGCGGTAAGACGCACCAGGCCATCGAGGCGATGACTGGCGTCGAGAATGCCATCTACTTGTCGCCACTGCGGCTGATGGCGCTGGAAAACCAGGAGCGCATCGAGACCATGGGCGTGCCCTGCTCGCTGGTCACTGGCGAAGAGGAAATCATCCGCGAAGGCGCCACGCACTACTGCTGCACGGTCGAAGAATTTGCGCGCTTCCGCCATCAGCCCTGGGATGTGGTGGTCATCGATGAGGTGCAAATGATGGCCGATTCGCAGCGCGGCTGGGCCTGGGTCGATGCGCTGGTCAGCGCCTATACGCCGGACCTCATCATGACCGGTCCGGAGCTGATCCAACCCTCGCTGAAAACGCTCTGCGATCTGTGCGCGGACGAACTGGTGGTCAAGCGCACCAAACGTCTGTCGCCCGTCGAAGTGGCGCGCCGCTCGACCACGCTCAAGCAGCTCGATGAGGGCTCGATGCTGGTCGCGTTCAGCCGCAAGACGGTGCTGGAACTCAAGGCGATGCTGGAGATGACCGGCAAGAGCGTCTCGGTGGTTTATGGCGCGCTGTCGCCGGAAGTGCGCCGCGAGCAGGCGAGGCGCTTTCGCGAAGGCGAGGCGGACATCATGGTCGCCACCGATGCCGTCGGCATGGGCCTGAACATGCCGGCGCATACGCTGTGCTTCTATACCGACGAAAAGTACGACGGCATTCAGAATCGTCAGCTAAAGGTTCAAGAGGTGAAGCAGATCGGCGGGCGTGCCGGGCGTTTCGGTCACCACGACAGTGGCCTTATCACGGCGTTGGATGCGCAGACGCTGCAGTCGATCAAGCGCTTGTTCCATAGCGACGATCTGCCGGTGGACCTGTCGCAGTTCCAGGTCCGGCCATCGATCGAACATCTTCAGGCAATTGCCGAGCTGATGGACGAACCCAGCCTGTTGCGTGCCTGGCTGACCTTCAATCGCAACATCAACTACGGGGATGAATTCATCTCGGTGCTGCCGGACGAGCTGGCCGAGTGGATCAAGCTGATCGACGACCCGACCACCGATTTGCCGCTGCGCTGGATTTTCGCCTGTACGCCGATCCGCGGCGGTCTCGACAGCCCCGCCAGCATCTTCGCCCAGCAATGGCTGAAGAAGGTCGCGCAGGACAAAGAAGTCCCGCTGCCGCGGTTGATCATCGATGCCGAACTGGCGACATTGGAAAGCTCGCTGCATGTCATCGAAACCTACCTGCATCTGGCTCGCACCTTGCCCACGCACTTTCCGGCGCTGGAACAGGCCGAACAGCATCGCAGCCTGCTCAACGGCGCGATTACTCGGGAGCTGTCACGGCAACGCAAACCACGCAATTCGGACCGCCGTCGCCTGTCTGGCGAGAACCGCAACTGCAAACAATGCGGCAGATCGATGCCGATGGCAGAGCGACAATTCCGTTTATGTCAGAACTGCTTTCAGGAACAGCGGGCCAAGGACCAGCCAGGCGCCAAAAGGCGTTCTTCGAGCCGGGTGAAAACGTAGCGAGACTTGGCGGGCGCCCCGTCAGCTCAAACAGTTATGAGTTGTCAGGGCGCCCGCCTCTCGTTGGCTATTAACGATGCCCTCTTCGCCAATCCCGACGCTCTACCATTACATATTCAACGCGTTTTGGCCGGTATCTCACCATGCGTGGAGGCTCGCGGTGATAACGGGCGTGAGGGCGATACTGAGCATGCCGAGGCTGTCTATATTCGTGATGGTCATCATCGGACTTCGATAACACCGCAACCAGCACCGCTCCCACCGCCGCGCCCGCCAGTGCGGGAACCACAACGTTGCGATCAGAGGCCGAAGCGGTGCCAGCCATGACCAGGCAGCCGGCGAGCAGACTCACTTTGATTATTCGACCGAACATGAAATGTCTCCTTTTGCGGATGGGGCTTTTCCCCGTAGCCATCAAACAACACCGCTCGGTCAGCGGGCGTCAGTGCGATGTAAACAAGGCGTAAAGGGCGGTCACATCGAATCCGGCGCGGCACGGTCTGATGAGCAACGCGGTTGCGATTGAGGATTTTCTTATGCAGGACCCTTACGACCTGAAACGATTCGTCGCCGCCCAGGACGGCATCTACGACCGCGCCTTGGCGGAACTGCGCGATGGCCGCAAGCAGAGCCATTGGATGTGGTTCGTCTTCCCACAGATCGCCGGGCTCGGCCATAGCGAGATGGCGCGACGCTACGCCATTTCCAGCACGGACGAGGCGCTCGCCTATCTGCAGCATCCACTGCTGGGAGCACGGCTGGAAGAATGCGCGCAGGCGACGCTGCAGCACACTGACCTCCCGGCGCGGCAGATTCTCGGCTCGCCAGACGATATGAAGTTGCGCTCAAGCATGACCTTGTTTGCCAGCGTCGCGCCCGAGCGGCCCCTGTTTCAGGCGGTACTGGACGCCTTCTTTGCTGGACAGTCCGACCCGGCGACGACCTCACGTCTGCATCCTTGAGCGGGATTTACCTCGGCCCACGGTTAGGCGGGTCGAGGCTAGTGCGATAGGCTTCCCGCTTTCTGGCAGGTCACGCCAATCCTCTCGACAGGTTCATAGATGAATATCTCGCTGTTCAGCCGCTACGCATTTTTCGTTCTCTGCGCCTTGACCGCCCTGCTCTGCCTGCCGTTTCTGAATCACCCTTGGGTGTGGCCGCTGTTCGGCATCACCGCCCTGCTGACGCTGCTGGGCATCTACGATCTGCGCCAGCACGAACACGCGGTACGCCGCAATTACCCGATCCTCGGCAACATTCGATACCTGGTCGAAGGTATCCGCCCGGAAATTCGTCAGTACCTGCTGGAAAGCGATCAGGATCGCGTGCCGTTCTCGCGCGCACAGCGGTCGCTGGTCTATGCGCGGGCGAAGAACGAGATGGACGACAAACCCTTCGGCACGCTGATCGATGTCTACGAACCTGGATACGAGTGCATCGGTCATTCGATCCGCACCGCACCGGTCAGCGATCCGGAAACCTTCCGCGTATCGATTGGCGGTCCGCAGTGCGAACAGCCGTATTCCGCTTCGGTGTTCAATATCTCGGCGATGAGTTTCGGCTCGCTCAGCGGCAATGCGATTCAGGCGTTGAACCGAGGCGCCAAACTTGGCGGCTTCTACCACGACACCGGTGAAGGCAGCATCAGCCGCTACCATCGCGAGCACGGCGGCGATCTGGTCTGGGAGCTGGGCAGCGGCTATTTCGGCTGCCGCACCGAGACCGGCGAATTCGACCCGGATCGCTTCGCCGTCCAGGCGCGGGACCCACAGGTACGGATGATCGAAATCAAGCTGAGTCAGGGCGCCAAGCCTGGGCACGGCGGTATCCTGCCGGGGCGTAAGGTCAATGCCGAAATCGCTTCCACGCGGGGCATTCCGGAAGGCTTGGATTGCATCTCGCCGGCGAGTCACAGCGCCTTCACCACGCCATTGGAGCTGATGACCTTCATTGCACGTCTGCGTGAGCTATCCGGTGGCAAGCCGGTCGGCTTCAAGCTGTGCATCGGCCATCCCTGGGAATTCGTCGCCATCGTCAAAGCCATGTTGCAGAGCGGTATCTATCCGGACTTCATCGTGGTCGACGGCAAGGAAGGCGGAACGGGCGCGGCGCCCGTTGAGTTCACCAACCACATCGGCATGCCCCTGCGCGAAAGCCTATTGTTCGTGCATAACGTGCTGGTCGGCTGCAACCTGCGCGAACACATCCGCATCGGCGCCAGCGGCAAGATCGTCAGTGCCTTCGACATCGCCAGCGTATTGGCCATGGGCGCGGACTGGGTGAATTCGGCCCGCGGCTTCATGTTCGCGATCGGTTGCATCCAGTCCCAGCATTGCCACACCAACCGTTGCCCCACCGGCGTCGCCACCCAGGACCCGCTGCGCCAGCGCGCGCTGGTAGTGCCGGACAAGGCTGATCGGGTGTTCAGTTTTCACCGCAACACCGTGCATGCCTTGGCTGAACTGCTCGCGGCTGCCGGGCTGTCGCACCCTGCCGAACTGGGCCCGCACCACCTGATCCGGCGCGTCAGCTCGACGGAAATAAAGCTGTTCTCACAGCTGTATTACTTCGTCCAACCAGGTGCGCTGTTGAAGGGGCAGATCGACAGCGAATTCTTCGCACGCATCTGGAGCATGGCCCAGGCAGATGGCTTCGAAGCCATGCCACAAAAGACCGAGCGCGGCGCCGCGCAGGTCGAGGAACCGCTGATCAGTTAAGCGAGTGTCGTATCTATCGGATCGTAGCTGGCGCCCCTTCGTCAGCCGCGATCCGGCTCAGTCTCCCTTACAAGCCCTATCCAGATCGAATCACTCGGCGGGTACGGCACGCCTCGAACGCGCCTTACGCAGCCAAACCCTCCCCCTCGCGTCAGAAATCTGCCATCCGCAACTGGCGTTACGGCCTTTCGTCAGTTTTCCGTTGAAATGTTCTGTTTTTTACTTTGACAGCGCCTTCTTTTGACCTTAAGTTTTCGCTTCCGAACATTTCCGAACCCTCGCAGTATTCGGATCATAAAAACAACAGTCTCCAGAAGAGGTTCTGCGCATGAGTAACCCGTCCACCCCGACGCTACGGGGGCAATGCATTGCCGAATTCCTAGGCACCGCGCTGTTGATTTTCTTTGGCACCGGTTGCGTGGCCGCTTTAAAGCTTGGCGGCGCTGATCTAGGTCTTTGGGAAATAAGCGTTATCTGGGGCATTGGGGTCAGCATGGGTGTTTATCTCGCCGCTGGCGTTTCGGGCGCTCATCTGAACCCTGCGGTGTCCATCGCGCTCTGGCTGTTCGGCACCTTCGAGCGCAACAAGGTGCCCGCCTACATCCTCGCCCAGACAGCCGGCGCGTTCTGCGCCGCTGCGTTGGTTTATGGTCTTTACAGCAGCCTGTTTTTCGATTTCGAACAGGCACAGCAGATGACGCGCGGCAGCATTGCCAGTTTGGAGCTGGCTTCGGTGTTTTCCACCTATCCGCATCCGTCGCTCTCCATCGGCCAGGCGTTTCTGGTGGAAGTGGTGATTACCGCTATCCTGCTGGGGATGATCATGGCGCTGACCGATGACGGCAACGGCCTGCCCCGCGGCCCGCTGGCACCGTTGCTGATCGGTCTGCTCATCGCCGTGATCGGCGGCGCAATGGGCCCGCTGACCGGCTTTGCGATGAACCCCGCGCGGGATTTCGGACCGAAGCTGATGACGTTTTTCGCTGGCTGGGGCGAGATCGCCTTCACTGGCGGCCGGGACATCCCTTATTTCCTGGTTCCGCTGATCGCCCCGGTGCTGGGCGCCTGCATCGGCGCGGCGGGCTATAAAGTACTGATCTGCAAGCATCTGCCCAGCCTGGGTGCGGGCGCCTGCGACGCCTCGGAGACGGATCGCAACAATTACAAACACGATGTCACTGCCCACGAAGCTCGTTAAGGAATCGTCACTATGAGCAACCAGAACAACAAGCAATTCATCGTCGCCCTCGACCAGGGCACCACCAGTTCCCGTGCCATCGTGCTGGACCGCAACGCCAACGTGATCACCATCGCCCAGCGCGAATTCGCGCAAATCTACCCGCAGCCGAGTTGGGTCGAGCATGACCCCATGGAAATCTGGGCCACCCAGAGCGGCGTTTTCGTCGAAGCCCTTGCGCAGGCTGGGATCACCAACGAGCAGGTCGCGGCGATCGGCATCACCAACCAGCGCGAAACCACCATCGTCTGGGACAAGCTCACCGGTCGGCCTATCTACAACGCCATCGTCTGGCAGAGCCGCCAGAGCACGCCGATCTGCGATCAGCTTAAGCGTGACGGGATGGAAGACCACATCCGCAAGACCACTGGCCTGGTCATCGATCCCTACTTCTCCGGCACAAAGATCAAGTGGATCCTCGATCACGTCGAAGGCAGCCGCGAACGCGCGCGCCGCGGCGAGCTGCTGTTCGGCACCGTCGATTGCTGGCTGATCTGGAAGATGACCCAGGGCAAAGCCCACGTCACCGACTACACCAACGCTTCGCGTACCATGCTGTTCGACATCCATAAGCTGGACTGGGACCCAGTGATGCTGGAGGCGCTGGATATCCCGCGCGAGATGTTGCCCGAGGTGCGTTCATCTTCCGAAATTTACGGCCACGCCTATCTCGGCTCCGGCCAGAGCACCGGCATTCCCATCGCCGGCATTGCCGGTGACCAGCAAGCCGCGCTGTTCGGCCAGATGTGTGTCGAGCCCGGCCAGGCCAAGAACACCTACGGCACCGGCTGTTTCCTGTTGATGAACACCGGCACTAAAGCCGTGCAGTCCGAGCACGGCCTGCTGACCACCATCGCCTGCGGGCCCAAGGGTGAAGTCAATTACGCGTTGGAAGGTGCCATTTTCAACGGCGGTTCTACCGTGCAGTGGCTGCGCGACGAGCTCAAGGTGATCAACGACTCGCTGGATTCCGAATACTTCGCCACCAAGGTCAAGGACAGCAACGGCGTCTATCTGGTGCCAGCGTTCACCGGCCTCGGCGCGCCTTACTGGGACCCGCGCGCCCGTGGCGCACTGTTCGGCCTGACCCGCGGCGTGAAGGTCGACCACATCATCCGCGCCGCGCTGGAATCCATCGCCTATCAAACCCGCGACGTACTCGACGCCATGCAGCAGGACGCCGGCGAGCGCCTGCGTTCGCTGCGTGTGGATGGCGGCGCGGTGGCCAATAATTTCCTTATGCAGTTCCAGGCCGACCTGCTCGGCACCCATGTGGAGCGCCCCGAAATGAAGGAGACCACCGCCCTCGGTGCGGCCTATCTGGCCGGCTTGGCGACCGGCTTCTGGAGCAGCCTCGACGAGCTGCGCAGCAAGGCCACCATCGAGCGCATCTTCGAACCGGCATGCGACGACGCGAAGCGCGAAGCGCTCTATAAAGGCTGGAAGAAAGCCGTCGGCCGCACTCGGGATTGGGAAGAGGAATAACATCCAAAACCGGCATTGCTAACGACGCGGCGCCCGGCCCGGATTCGATTCCGCGCCGGGCGTTTCTATTCGCAAACGAACAATTCTTTAATCACGCGCCAGACTGCGGCATGCTTCCCGGCATATCGATAAGAAGGAAGCCTTCATGAGTCTGGCCCCACGACAGCAGAGCATTCTCGAACTGGTGCGCGAACGCGGCTACGTCAGCATCGAAGAGCTGGCGCAGCAGTTCGCGGTGACGCCGCAGACCATCCGCCGCGACATCAATCAGCTCGGTGAAGCCGGCCTGCTGCGCCGCTACCACGGTGGCGCCGCCCATGACTCCAGCGTGCAGAACACCGCCTACACCCAGCGCGCCCGACAGATGCGCGACGAGAAACGGCGCATCGCTGATGCCATGGCTGCACATATTCCCGATCAGGCCTCGCTGTTCATCAACATCGGCACCACCACCGAAGCCATTGCTCACGCCCTGCTCAACCATCGCGACCTCAAGGTCATCACCAACAACCTGCACGTGGCGAGCATCCTCAGCCCCAAGGAAGACTTCGACGTGCTGATCGCTGGCGGCAACGTGCGCAGCGACGGCGGCGTGGTCGGCCAGGCCACGGCGGATTTCATCAGCCAGTTCAAAGTGGATTTCGCCCTGATCGGCATCAGCGGCATCGACGAGGACGGCACCCTGCTGGATTTCGACTATCAGGAAGTCCGCGTCTCCCAGGCCATCATCAACAACGCCCGCAAGGTCTTCCTGGCGGCGGATTCGAGCAAGTTCGGCCGCAACGCCATGACCCGCCTCGGTTCGCTGGAACAGATCGATATGCTGTTCACCGAGGCCCAGCCACCGGAAGCCTTCCTCGAATTGCTGGCACGGAACAGCGTGAAGCTGGAAGTGACGGGCTGATCGTCATTGAGAGGTCGAGCCCCGTATCAACGCGCCTAGGGCGTCTGGTGGGCTAAAGCCCACCCTACGGTGGGTCGCGTGATGATCGGCGGCAGACTTAGGTGTAGTCATGAATTAACCGAGCCGTCGCCTGCGTACTGTAGGGTGGGCTTCAGCCCACCAATTCAGAATCCAGACTCCGACGCCGTGGCCTAAACCGGAACGCCGCCGGCCGACCGTACAGCTCCAATCACCAGCTCATATAGGTTCGATTATTTTCTTTTGATATAAAAAACGAACATCTGCTCTAGAGGGAGGATTTTTTCTGCGCTACGATGTTCATATTCGAAAGTGAATGTTCGTTCTTGTGGAGAATCCTGTGACTGAGACCGTCTCCGAGCTGTACGACATCGCCGTTATCGGCGGTGGCATCAATGGTATAGGCATCGCTGCAGATGCGGCAGGTCGTGGCCTCTCGGTGTTCCTTTGTGAACGCGACGATCTCGCCAGCCACACGTCATCGGCCAGCAGCAAGCTGATCCACGGTGGCCTGCGCTATCTTGAGCATTACGAGTTTCGCCTGGTACGCGAAGCCTTGGCCGAACGCGAAGTGCTGCTGCGCAAGGCGCAGCATATCGTCAAGCCGATGCGTTTCGTCTTGCCCCATCGCCCACATCTACGCCCTGCCTGGATGATTCGCGCCGGGCTGTTTCTCTATGACAACCTCGGCAAGCGGGAAAAGCTTCCCGCCTCACGCAGCCTTCGTTTCGGTGATGACAGCCCGCTGAAACCGGCGATACGGCGCGGTTTCGAATATTCCGATTGCTGGGTCGACGATGCACGCCTGGTCGTACTCAACGCCATGGCCGCGCGAGAAAAAGGCGCGCACATCCATACCCGCACCCAATGCCTGAGCGCCAAGCGTGGCGGTGGCATCTGGCATGTCGAGTTGCAACGCGAGGACGGTACGCGTTTCTCGCTACGCGCCAAGGCACTGGTCAACGCGGCGGGTCCCTGGGTCGCACAGTTCATCGGCGAAAACCTGCAGCAGCGCTCGCCCTACGGCATTCGCCTGATCCAGGGCAGCCACATCATCGTGCCTAAACTGTATGAAGGTGAGCAGGCCTACATCATGCAGAACGAGGATCGGCGCATCGTGTTCGCCATCCCGTATCTGGATCGCTACACCATGATCGGAACCACGGACCGCGAGTATCACGGCGATCCGGCCGAGGTCAGCATCAGCGAAGAAGAGATCGTCTACTTGTTGGGCGTGGCTAACACTCATTTCCGCAAGCAACTGGAACCCAAGGACATCTTGCATACCTTTGCCGGCGTTCGCCCGCTGTGCGACGACGAGTCCGATAACCCCTCGGCCGTTACGCGCGATTACACCCTGTCGCTCGTCGCCGAGCATAAGCAGGCTCCTCTGCTTTCGGTGTTCGGCGGCAAATTGACCACCTACCGCAAGCTCGCCGAGGCGGCGATGGCTCAGCTCAAACCCTTCTTCCCGGCCATGGGCGCGAGCTGGACGGCCAGCGCCAGCCTTCCCGGCGGCGAAGGCATGAGCACGACCAACGCACTGGCCGAAACATTGGCGGCGAAGGTGCACGGTTTAGAGCTGCCACTGGCGCAGCGCTGGGCAACCCTATACGGCAATCGGGCCTGGCGCATGCTGGGGGAGGCGCGCGATGTTGCCGATCTGGGTGAGCAGCTGGGGCAGGATCTGTACGCATTGGAGGTGGACTATCTTCGCCGGGAAGAATGGGTCACTCGGGTGGACGACATTCTTTGGCGCCGCACCAAGCTCGGCCTGGCGTTCACTGCACAGGAAAAAGATCGACTGCAGCGATACCTGGATGCGCAGCCTACCGCGACGAAAACGGTAGATGTAGACGCTGCCTGATCGTCCGCGGCGTTTGCGGCTCGCTGTCTGCGGACGCTTTACCGGCGTTTGAATCGCTACCCGATTGCGGTAGGCTCAGCGCCTTCTCAAGACGGAGTAACAACCCATGGCCAAAGCCACCGCCCGCCACATCCTGGTTCCCACTGAAGAAAAGTGCAACGAACTGAAAGCTGCCATCGAAGGCGGCGCTGATTTTGCCCAAGTTGCCAAAGACAACTCCACGTGCCCATCCAGCCGTCAGGGCGGCGATCTGGGTTCGTTCGGCCCAGGCCAGATGGTCAAGGAGTTCGATACCGTAGTGTTCAGCGCGCCGATCAACGTCGTGCAGGGCCCGGTGAAGACCCAGTTCGGTTATCACCTGCTGGAAGTGACCAGCCGCCAGGACTGATATCCACGTCCCGCCTCCGTCCCCGCCCTCCATGTGCGGGGACGCCGTAACATCTCCCCCAAAAGTGCAAAAAAGCCACCAATCGGATTGCACCAATCGGATTGATAGTTCCGACGCTTCTGAGTGGCAGCTCATCTTCAGACACCCCCCCGTCCTGCCGGAACGCAGAGTGTTCCCTAGGCAGCGCGTCCTCCCAGCGGAGATGCCATCGGCCGGGCTCGAACGAGTGAAAACGACTATGGTCAGGTGAGGGTACGGTCGTTCTTACCGGATGGCGTCACTAGAGGAACTCACCATGTTTCATGTCACTCGCATAGGCGACAAGCGCATCGATGTAGATTTCTCCGGCAAGCTCGACAGCAGCGAAATGCGCTTCGCACTCGATGAGCTGATAAGGAAATCCGAAGGCATTACGCACGGACAGATGCTCTATCGAATCGGTGACTTCGACGTGCCAACGCTGGGTGCGATGGGCGTAGAGCTGTCGCGGATTCCCCAGTTGTTTCGCTTTATCCGCCGTTTCGACCGCTGCGCCGTGGTTTGCGCCAAGGAATGGGTACGCAAGGCCAGCGAAATAGAAGGCGCTTTGATTCCCGGCCTTACGATGAAGGCATTCGATGAGCATCAGAGCACCGAAGCGCATAACTGGCTGGAAGGCCAGGGCTAGGGTCTGTTCCCGTTTCGTCGCGGCCGCGACGGAGCCTAGCGCGGCGTACCGAACACCTGCGTCCAATAGACGACGGCCGCGCTGTCCGGGTTCGTTGCATAAGAGGCTCCCATCTCGGTGAAGTCCGGTCGCATGATGTTGGCGCAATGCCCAGGACTGGCGAGCCAGCCGGCCACGGCCTGTTCCACCGAGCCCTGCCCGGCCGCGATGTTTTCGCCGATCCGATTCCACCGATACCCGGCGCGGCTGGCGCGATCGTTCACCTGGCTGCCATCCGGAGCCTGGTGACTGAAGAAATCCTCACTGGCCATATTGCGGCTATGTGTCAACGCGGCCTCGGCCAGCTGGTCGTTCCAACGCAACGCCGGCGCTGCGCCGAAGGCCTGACTGCCACATTTACGCGGTTGCGTGCGCGCTTCGTTGACTCGCTCCAGGATCGCTTTGCCAGCCTCTTGCCAATCGCCCAAATCAGGCGAAAGCAGTGGTTTGGCAAGCAACACCTGCCAGGTACTGCCCTGCCTCGACACACCGATTTCGGCAAACTCCTCACTGCGCAGCGCGGCGCAATAACGTTGCCTGAGTGCACTCATGGCAGCCTGCGCATTCCCCGGCCCGGACACCGAAACCGCTTGCAGTTTCGCTGGCTGATACCCCGACGCCTGCAGTGCACGTTGCAACTGCGGCCCGCTTGTCGCTGGCGCCACGGCGAGCGCATCGGAGGGCGCCAGCGGTCCCACCGCGTTATCCTCGCCACCGCTACAGGCCTCGGTGGAGCTACGAAAACCATTGATCAGGCTGACCAGATCAGCCGCCTCGTCCGCCCTGCTCTCGCTCGCAAGAACGGCTATGAGCATCAGCACGGAGCCGATTCGCAGCGCTTTGCCCAACGCTCGGTGCCTTTCAGTCGGAAGCGTTAGCGAAAAGGTAGATGCGGTCATAGGTCACCTGTCTCGAGGATCTCGCACCCTGCCAAGCCAAACGCAAGGGCATGTGCTTCCACTTCTGCTGACCACTGCCAGCCGGAACCTATCCACTGTGCAAGCGAAACAGGCCGGCAAACGTGCGATCATCGCGCGGCGAAACCGAACGCCACACGCCGCATTTCGATGGTTCTGAACACACCCAGCCATGACCCTATCCGATTTTCTGCTATTCGCCCTGCCTGCAATCTTTCTCACCGGCGTCTCCAAAGGTGGTTTCGGTGGAGCCCTCGGTGGCATCGCCGTGCCGCTACTGGCACTGGCCATCTCGCCGAAACAGGCGGCCGCCGTGATGCTGCCGATTCTCTGTCTGGCGGATGTGGTAGGCCTGAAAGCCTATTTCGGCAAATGGGACGTCGCCAACCTGAAGGTCATGTTGCCAGGTGCGCTGATCGGCATCGCGCTCGGCTCACTGACCTTCGGCATGCTCGACGAACGCATGATCGGCCTGATGATGGGTGCCATCGCGGTGAGCTTCGTAGCGCTCGGGCTGATCACCCGCAACGACAAGCCACGGCCGCTACAGCGTGGGCGCGGAACGTTGCTCTCCTCGATTGCCGGGTTCACCAGCTTCGTCGCCCATGCGGGCGGCCCGCCGATCCTGATGCACCTGCTGCCGCAGCACCTGGACAAGCTGCGCTACGTGGCGACCATTAACCTGTTCTTCCTGATGACCAATGCGATCAAGCTGATTCCCTACGCCGCGCTCGGCCAATTCAGCCGCGAGAATCTGCTGCTGAGCCTGACGCTGGCGCCCATCGTGCCCTTCGGCGTCTGGACCGGCCTCTGGCTGCACAAACGCATCGATCACACTTGGTTTTACCGAATCGCCCGCCTCGGCATGCTATTGGCTGGCTTGCAGCTGATCTGGAAGAACCTCTGATCGTAGCCGCCGCGATCACCGGCCCGGCCAGCGGCTTTTCTGAACGATCACAGCGTGCCTCAGTCGGAATTAGTGAACCCACTGCAACAGGAGTCATCCTCATGCTGAAGTTTCTGGGAAGCACTGTCGGAATCATCTTCCTGATCGGTCTGTTGGTGGTAATCGGCTTGTTCATGCTGGTGTTCTGACCAGCCCCAGTAGCCGGCGAACCCGCGTATGCAATGGCCAGCGGGCCCTTTGAGCGAGGCTGACAAAAGCATTATCGACAGGCCGCCGGGATTTTCCGGCGGCCTGTTCGTTTCGGCAACGTATGCGGGCCAACCGACTTGGATAGCCGAAATCTCCTCATGCAAAAGCGCCTAATCATTTCGCAGTCACGTCACCCGATCTGGCTGGTCGTGCTGTCACTCGTCTGGCTGGTGTTGGCGTCGCCGCCGTTGCAGGCGCAGGAAAGCGTTGCCACGGTGCGCCTCGATGGCCGTGCCCTGTTCCGCATCGGGCCCAACGAAGCGCTCGAAGCCAGACCGCGGGCGCGAGAGGTCGAAAAGCATCTGGCCGCTGTCCTGGAAACGCCTCAAGGCATCACCCGCGCGCGCATCGAGAAAACCGGTGAGCTGCGCGATAATCGCCAGATCAGCGTGGCCGGGCGGCCGCTGGTAATGGTCACGCCAATGGACGCCGACGCCAATGGCAAAGCCCTGGATACGCTTGCCCAGGAATGGGCCGCGCTGATCGATAGAGCGCTGGCGACCGCAGTAGAGCGCCGAGGCTCAGAACGCAGCCGCTTCGTCACCTCCGTCCAGGCAAGCGTTGAAACAGCGTTCGCCCGCCTGCTCGAATCGGCCATCAATATCATTCCGCGCATCCTGGCGGCGGTGCTGGTACTGCTGCTGTTCTGGGGGCTGGCGACCGGCGTGCGCGCCCTGATGCGAATGGTCTTCAGCCGCGTGGTCAACGACCTGACCGTGGAGAATCTGGTCCGCCAGGTCAGTTATTACACCGTCTGGTTGCTCGGCCTCATCGTGGCGGCGAGCGCCTTCGGGCTGGAACCCAGTACGCTCGCGACCGGCCTGGGCCTGACCAGCCTGGCGCTGGGTTTTGCCCTCAAGGACATTCTTTCCAACTTCGTCAGCGGCTTGCTGATTCTGACGCTGCGACCTTTCGAGCTGGGTGACCAGATCATCATCGGCGACACCGAGGGCAGCGTAGAGCGCATCGAGCTGCGCGCAACGCAGATACGCACTTACGATGGCCGCCGCGTATTGGTGCCGAACGCCGAAACCTTCACGTCGCGGGTAACCAACAACACGGCGGCACCGATCCGCCGCGGCAAGGTCGTCTGCAGCCTCGGCTATGAAATCGATATCGGCAAAATCAGCCACATCATGCGCGACGCAGCCCAAGCCACAGCGGGCGTGCTGGCGACGCCGGAAGCCTCGGTGCGGCTCAGCAATCTGGGCCAGACCGAATTGGTGTTCGATGTGGAGTTCTGGTGTGATTCGAGCCGGTCGGATTTTGTCATCACCGCTTCCGAGGTGCGCAAAGCCCTAGTTGAGGCGCTGCGCGCCGCCGACGTTTCGCTGCCAGACCAGGCCCGGCAGAACGTGGTGCTGCACACACCGGATGAGTGATCGTCCGGTGGCTTCGACACAAACGCTTACCAAACCGCTGCCGTCCCCTCGATGGCGCCCGCTCACGGCTGGCGATGCGCACCGAGGGGTATCGCCAAGCAGGCAGCGCTTGACCCGTGCCAATCGACATATTGCTGGCTACCAGAGGCGCATTACCCGCGAATGAGACTTTTGCCGGAACCGCACTCGCGCCGCCGCGGTCGAGTGTAAGTCCGCGCGCTATACCGCAGCGGGGGCTGTGCGAACGCCAAATGAAGGTCAGATTGAATGAGGCTGTTACTGCTGAACAGTGCGCTAGTCAGCGCCACGGTGCTATTGCTGGTTGCCTGCTCCGACGACAAGAACGCTGAACAACCTGCACCGCCACCACCCGAGGTGGCGGTCATGGCCGTCGATCCACATCCGGTCGCCAATATCATCGAACTGCCGGGACGGGTCCAAGCAGTCAGGGTCGCCGAGATCCGAGCGCGGGTCGATGGCATCATCCAGAAACGCTTGTACGAGGAAGGCACCGATGTCGAAGTCGGAACGCCACTGTTCCAGATCGATCCGCGGGAGATGCGCGCCAATCTGAAGGCCGCCCAAGCGGCACTGGAACGCGCCGAAGCCACCGCACAGAACGCCGCGCAGGACGTCAGGCGCTATAAGGGACTGGTCGCCAAGCAAGCGATCAGCCAGCAGGAGTACGACACCGCTCTAGCCACGCTGCGTACAGCCAGGGCCGATGTGTCGCAGGCTCAGGCGAATGTTCAATCCGCCGAGCTGAACCTGGAATACACCCGAGTCGATTCACCAATCGAGGGGCGTGCGGGCCGCGCGCAGGTTACTGAGGGCGCGCTGGTGAGCGCCGCCAACGGCACCTTGCTGACCACCGTCGAGCAGTTCGATCCGGTCTACGTGAATTTCTCCCAGTCCAGTTCCGATCTGCTGCAGATTCGCGCACAGATCGCCTCAGGTGAGCTGAAGCTGCCGGAAGAAGGCCACGTCGAGGTGAAACTGATACTGGAGAATGGCACTGAGTTCCCACAGCCCGGCTACATCGACTTTTACGCCATGAGCATCGATGAAACCACCGGCACCGTGGCTGCGCGCGCCGAGTTCCCCAATCCGAACCGACTGTTACTACCCGGCCAGTTCGTGCGCGCACGGATCAATGCCGGCGTCCGACCGAACGGCTTTCTGATTCCACAACGCGCCGTGATGATCAGCGAACGCGGCGCCCGCGTGCAGCTGGTCGGCGAGGATGGCATGGTCACCACGCGAGATATCGAGCTGGGCGAGCTGAATGGCAGCAACTGGGTAATACGCGACGGCCTGCGGGACGGCGACCGGATCATTATCGAGGGCGGGCAGAATGCGCGCGATGGCCAGCCGGTGCGCACGGTGCCATACGACAACCACCCCGAAGGTGACGCCCCGCCAGCCGAGCCTTCCCAACAATGACGCCGACATTTTTCATACGTCGCCCGATATTTGCCTGGGTCATCGCGTTGGGCATTGCCCTGGGTGGGGTGCTCGCTCTGCGGAGCCTGCCGATAGAACAGTACCCCTCGATCGCGCCGCCCGTGCTCAACATCAACGTCACCTACCCCGGCGCGGACGCCTCGGTATTGGAAACCAACGTTACCCAGGTGATCGAAGAGGAGCTCAACGGTGTCGACGGTTATCTGTATTTGAATTCGACCAGCCGGTCGAATGGCAGCGCGTCGATCGAGCTTACTCTGGAGCCCGGCACCGACATCGACGTCGCGCAGATGGAAGTACAGAACCTTCTGACCCGCGTCGAACAGCGCCTTCCTGAAGAGGTCCGGCGCCAGGGCATTCGGGTATTCCAGGCGTCGTCCAACTTTCTGCTGATCGTGTCGATCAATTCGAAAAGCGGCGCGATGAATAGCCTGGAGCTGGGTCATTTCGCCACTACCAATATCGTTGACGAGTTACGTCGAGTAGAAGGGGTTGGCGATATTCGCGAGTTCTACACCCCGTACGCCATGCGTATATGGCTCGACCCTGATCGCATGGCGAGCTTCAACATCTCGGCCAGTGAGGTGTTGGCCCAAGTCCAAGAGCAGAACAGCGAGGCCGCCGGCGGCTCCATTGGTGCCCTGCCGCTGAGCGAGGGCACCGATATCAATGCGCCTATCGAGACGCAAGGACGTTTCAGTTCACCGGAGGAATTCGAAAACATCATCCTGCGGGCCAATCCAGATGGTTCGGCGGTGCGCCTCGGTGATGTGGCACGCGTGGAGCTTGGCGCCGAAGACTACACAATAAAGAGCGAGCTGAACGGCCAGCCCACTGCCGGCCTGGCCATTCAGCTCGCTCCCGGCGCCAACTCGCTGGACACGGCCAGCGGCATCAAGCAACGGATGGCCGAGCTGGAATCGAGTTTTCCCGAGGATGTCGCCTGGTCGATCCCCTACGATTCCACGCCTTTCATCTCGGCCTCGATCGAGGAGGTGCTGGTGACATTGGGCCAGGCGATGATCCTGGTGATACTGGTAATGCTGTTGTTCCTGCAGAACTGGCGCACCACGATCATCCCAACCATCATCATTCCCATCACGCTGGCAGGTACCTGCCTGGGGCTTTGGCTGGCAGGTTTTTCCATCAATCTGCTCAGCCTGTTCGGCATGGTGCTGGCCATCGGCACCCTGGTGGACGACGCTATCGTTGTAGTGGAAAACGTTACGCGGATCATGGATGAAGAAAATCTGCCGCCCTCCGAGGCGACGGTAAAAGCGATGGGTCAGGTGACCGCGCCGGTCATCGGTACCACCCTCGTGTTGATCGCCGTGTTCGTGCCACTTGCCTTCTTTCCGGGCTCCACCGGAGCCATTTATCAGCAGTTCGCGGTGACGCTTTCCATCGCGGTAGCGATCTCGACCTTGCTCGCACTCACGCTGACCCCGGCCCTTTGTGCGACGGTGCTGAAGCCCCGCTCGAATGAATCGGGGAAGCGTGGCTGGAGCCAACGCATTTTCGGGCCGTTCAATCGCGGGCTCGACCGCACGACACGCCACTACAACCATGCCGTTAGCGGCGTTCTCACAAGGCCGCTGTGGTTTCTATTGCCATTTGCGGGATTGATGGTGATCACCGCCTTCCTGTTCATGCGCATGCCCGGCGCCTTCCTGCCGGAAGAGGATCAAGGTTCGGTGATGACAGTCGTGCAGGCCCCGCCTGGCTCCACTGTCAAGCGCACCACCGAAGCGATGGAGCAGGTCACCGCGTTTTACTCTGAGCAGCCTCATGTGACGAATACGTTCGTCGTCTATGGTTTCAGTTTTTTCGGCCAGGGTCAGGCCAATGCGATGTCCTTCGTCACGCTAACGCCCTGGGATGAACGACCGGAGGAGGAACAAAGCGCGCCGACGCTGGTGCGACAGGCCATGGGCGCGTTCTCGCAGATCAAGGAGGCAACGGTCTTTGCGCTAAACCCACCGTCGATTCCCTCGTTGGGTGTCTCCGGCGGCTTCACCTTCAAACTGGAGGATCGCGGCAACAACGGCTACCAGACGCTGGTCGATGCGCGAGACCGGTTGATTGCCGAGGGGAATCAAAGCTCGATACTCGAAGGGGTGCGACCCGAGGGGGCTGATGACGCGCCCCGACTGCGAGTGGACGTCGACCGGATCAAGGCGCGCGCGCTGGGGCTTTCGATCGCCGAGGTCAACACCACACTGAGCACTCACTTCGGCAGCGCTTATGCTAATGACTTCAACCTCGACGGCCGCGTGCTGCAAGTCCTGTTGCAGGCCGATTCGCCCTATCGCATGACGCCTGAGGATGTGCTGAATCTCAAGGTGCTCAACGAACAGGGTGAGAATGTGCCCTTCGGAGCCTTCGCCACGGTGAAATGGACGCAGGGGCCTACCCAGCTGGAACGCTACAACAGCTACCCGGCCATGACCATTTCCGGCAACGCCGCCGGTGGCCATACCACTGGCGAGGCCATGAAAGAGATGGAGCGGCTGGCGGGCGAGTTACCGGATGGCTTCGATTTCGAGTGGACCGGGGTTTCCTATGAAGAACAGCAAGCGTCCGGACAAGTCGGCATGCTGCTGGGGCTTTCGTTGCTGATGGTGCTGATGGTGCTGGCGGCGCTCTACGAAAGCTGGACGGTGCCCATCGCCGTGCTGCTGGTGGTGCCGTTTGGCGCGCTCGGCGCGGTGCTGTTCGCAATGCTCCGCGACTTACCGGCGGATGTGTATCTCAACGTCGGCCTGGTGACCATTATTGGCCTGTCGGCGAAGAATGCGATCCTCATCGTCGAATTCGCCATCGAAGAGGAAGGCCACGGAAAAAACCTCACGGATGCGGTGATGAGCGCGGTACGGCTGCGTTTCCGGCCGATCCTGATGACCTCGCTGACCTTCATCCTCGGCATGCTGCCACTGGTGCTGTCCAGCGGTGCCGGGGCGGCCAGTCGCGTGGCGGTCGGTACCGGCGTGATGGGCGGAATGATCGTCGCCACCCTGCTCGGGCTGTTCTACATCCCATTGTTCTACCTCAGCGTACGCCGCTGGCTAAGCAAGCGCCGACCGCCCACCAGCGAAGACAAGGCCAGCAAGCACGACGAGGAGCCGGACCATGCGTAGGCCCGCGTCGGTGCTACTGATCAGCCTGCTCGCCGGATGCCAGTTCGCACCGCCCCATGAGCGCCCCGAGTCGCCTACCGCGTCGCGCTATCCGCAGGCGTACAACACCGATGCAGGGGATGTCGCTCCGGCGAGCATTGGCTGGCGCGACTTCCTGCTCGATCCTCGCCTGCAAGTGCTGATCGACTCGGCACTGGAGCGCAATCGTGACCTGCAAGTGGCCGTGGAACGCATCGAGGAAGCGCGTGGCCAGTTTCGTGTCCAGGACGCGGATCGCTACCCCAGCCTCGGTCTCAATGCCGACGCCAGTCGGGGCCGCTTTCCCACCGGAGGCGGTGGCGGATTCGGCACTTCAGCAGGCGCCGGGGCTGGCGGCGTACAAGGTAGCAATGCCACTGCCGCGGGCGGCGGTGTGGTCGAACGTTACTCGCTGGGCATTGGCGTCACTGCCTTCGAGCTGGACTTCTGGGGTCGCGTACGCAACTTAAGCGAAGCGGCGAGAGCACAGTACCTGGCCACTGTCGAGGCGCAGCGGGCATTTCGTTTGTCGTTGATCGCCGATGTCAGTGCCACCTATCTGGCGGTGCGCGAGGCCGACGAGCGTATCGCGCTGGCGGAAGCCACCGTACGCAGCCGCCGCGACGGCCTGCGCATCGCCCAGGTACGCTTCGACGCGGGTATCACCTCGGCGCTGGATTTCAACCAGGCCCAGGCACTGCTCACCCAGGCCGAAACCGCGCTGGCCGCGCTGCGCCTAACGCGTGCGCAACAGCTTAATTTCCTGACCCAGCTGATCGGCGGCGAACCGCCCGCCCCGTTACCGGACGCCAACGCGTTGGCGCGACAAACCAACCCGGTCACCTTGGCCGCGGGTCTGCCGTCGGAATTGCTGCTGGTGCGCCCCGACATCCTCGCCGCCGAAGAACAGCTGCGTGCTGCCCGCGCGAACATTGGCGTCGCACGCGCCGCCTTCTTTCCACAGGTTTCACTGACCGGCAGTGCCGGCTATGCCTCTACCGAGCTGAGCAACCTGATCGGCAGCGATAACCGCACCTGGAGCATCGGCCCGTCGATCAGCTTGCCGCTGTTCGACTTCGGTCGTAATCGCGGCAACCTGACAGTCGCCGAAGCCCGCGAGAACATCGCCATCGCCGAATACGAACGCGCTATCGAAGTGGCCTTCCGGGAAGTAGCCGATGCCCTTGCCGGTCGCCGCTATCTGGCCGAGCAGGTCGCGGCGCAGCAGGAGAACGTCGCTACCCTGCGGCGCATCGCCGAGCTGGCCAAGGAGCGCTATGCCGAAGGCGTGGTGAATTACCTGGAAGTGCTCGACGCCGAACGCAACCGCTTCGATGCCGAGCAGGCCTTCATACAGGTGCAACGCGCGCAGGTGCAGAACCTGATCGAACTCTACGTCGCCCTCGGCGGTGGCACGGCGGCGGCAATCGATGAAACGGCTGCACGCTAGCGAGTCGCCGGACGGACGGTTGCTCCTGCGCATCGCTCCGACCTGCGGGATTGAATGTCCTGGCCGCGGCGGTAGTCCAAAGGCTACCCACATCAACCGAGGATCATGCAATGGGCCTGTTCGATACGATCAAAGAAAAACTGGGCATGGGCGGCGTCAGCAACGAAGCACACAAGCCCGTCGACCCGAACAACACGCCGAACCAGCATGCGCCGGATACGGTCGTCGATTCCGAGCGCCCGACGGCCGCTCATAACGCCACGACTACCCCGCCCGGCGCCGGACCAAGCAACGAAGCCGGAGGGCCTTCGACCGCGGCGGTAGATGTTCCGGCAAAGCTCGACGGCATGGCGGCGAACTTCCCGGAGCAGCTGAACTGGCGCACCTCCATCGTCGATCTGATGAAATTGCTGGGCCTTGATAGCAGCCTGGAATCGCGCAAAGAGCTCGCTACCGAACTGGGCTGCCCGCCCGACCAAATGGCCGACTCGGCGAAGATGAACACCTGGCTGCACCGTACCGTGATGCACAAGCTCGCCGAACACGGCGGCACCGTACCGCCGGAGCTGCGCACCTGAGTCGATAGCCAACGCGTCGCTGTTGAGCGCAGCGACGAGACCTGGATCAAAATGGATCGTTCCTGCGCTCGATGCGTGGGAACGAAACCCAGGACACTCCAGCGTCCAGAACGGAATACCTCAACCGTCCAGCGATGGGCCGATCATCTCGGCCAACTGCGGATAGACCCCCGGGCAAGCGACCAGATAAGGATTGCCGCGCAGCAGCCCGTCATTGCGGAAGAAGTCGTTCACTCGTCCGCCCGCTTCTCTCACCAGCACCAGCCCGGCCATGCAGTCCCAACTCTTGAGCTCTGTCTCGTAGTAGCCGAGCAGGCGCCCGGCCGCTACATAAGCCGTCATCAATGCACCGGAGCCGTTGCGGAAGAACATGCCGCCTTCGGCCAGCAGCTTTTCCAAAAAGGGTATGAAGTGCTCTTTGCCACGCGGGTGAAAGGTGCCGGTAGCGGTCACGCCCTGCCCCACGTGGGTCGCGCCGCTGACCTTCAGCAGCGTGTCATTGACGTACGCGCCCTGGCCCAGACAGCCATGGAACAGCTCGTCATGGTTAGGATCGGCAATGACGCCCAAGTGCGGTTCGCCGTCGATCATCAGGCCAATCGACACGCACCAGTTATGCAGGCCGTTGACGAAGCAGGCCGTGCCGTCAATGGGATCGATCACCCACACGCAGCGGGCGCCGAGATCGGCCGAACCGCTCTCCTCGCCGAGAAAGCCATCCTCGGGGAAGCATTCGCCAAGCCGAGCGCGTATGAAGTCTTCGATCTGTTTGTCAGCGATGCTCACCACGTCCTGTAGATCGTCACCCTTGTGCTCGACGGTCAGGGCGTCGCGCTTTCGGTAGTACTCCATGCCCAATTGCGCCGCCTCGAGGGCAAGGGCTTTGGCGCAGGCGTAGCGCGCAGTGATGTCGAGGCCGCTGGTGGCGGCCGGTTGGTCGGAAGTCATGGCTGTCCTTCTGAATCGGGGCGCGGCGGACGCGCAGGAACGCGGATTCTAGTGAATCGATGTCAGCAAGCAACCGAGCACAGCGGGGACCCACGCGGCTGTAATAGGTTGATCCCTGTCAGCTTTTCCCGCCGCGGGCCGCTACCGCCTGTGTTGCACCGTAGGAGGTGCCATTAGATCTTTGAAAGCTCATTACCCTGCTCATGCAGTCGTACGTTGAGCTCATCGACTATGGGCGCCCACTCGGCGTCTTCCATTAGCTGCTCCTTGAGAAACGAGCCTTGGGCCTCGCTCCAGAATGGCGCTTCGGAGACTTTGATGTGGTTGGGCAAGGGCCGGTGGCTGGCGATAAAGGCGTCAATGCTGGCCGGGTCCGAAGACAGGCCCAGTTGTTCGAAAAGAGTGCCGAGGTCTTTATTGGGTAATTCCATGAGGGGCTCCGTCAGGCTACCAAGAGGGTTCCGAGCCGCCTTGCTGGCGATCCGGCTGTTCTAGATAGAGAGGATTGGGGCAGGCACAGTTCAATAGATAGCGTAGCGGCAGCGCTTCAGGATCGACTCAGCGGCGGGCGCAATAACGGATCCATCGCAAAAGCCTGCCGCACCAGAGCGGCACGACAGGCATGAAGAGAATTTACGCAGCCTTACCGAACAGCTGTCTTCCTTGACTCAGATATTGGTCCACCAACCACTTGCCGTGCGCTATGGACGCCCGCTGTGCTTGTTCGAGTTCCGCCATGAAGGCGTGCCCGACCGGAAGGGCCATACGCCGGGTGGTCTGCCCCTGAAGATTGCTTATTCGGCAACCGCCAGCCCAGGGAGTCGGAGTGCCCGGATGCTCCATTACTTCGGCAGTAATGACGTGATCGCGGTATTCGCATTGCATCATGGTCATGGTGTCACCTCACTCGTTGATGGCAATGGGCGGCCACTCGAGCCATTCCCACGCGCTTCGTCCCCCTCTCGTCAAGGTCCGCCGCGAGCCTAGCGCGCCGGTGTTCGGCGCTCCTCGTGCAGTACCTCAATGGGGTATAGCACAGGCGTCAGGAATCGATAGGCCCGGTGGCCGTGTTACCGACAATCGGGCGGCGATAGGATCAGCTGGGTTGAGTGATAACTGAAGCAAGGGCAGGCATCGCGGGACGATGCCTGCCTGTTTCGATGGGAGATGCGTCCGAGTTCACGCGGACGAGTCGCGAACGGCAGGCTTCAGGAGGTGCGCAGTTGCTCGTCGGCGAGGAAATCTTCCTCCAGCAATGCATCCCGATCTTCGACCTCGAGGGTCTCGCCTTCCATCGGTGTCGGCGCGGATGCGCGCTTGCTCCGCAGCTTTCCGAATTGATGCTTGAGAGCGTTGTTGAGTTTGTCGATGGCGCCGTCGACCGCCAGTTCCAGGGATGCCGCCTTGTGTGTGACGGAGACCGGCTGCTGGCCCTTCGGCCGGGCCTCGATCTGGCAACGCTTGTCATGAGCACCGGCTTTGATGCCGTTCTCGTCGTTCAGATGCACCACGACGCGGGTGACTTCGTCGTCGAATCGATCCAGTTTGTCGGCAACATTGCCGCTGACCCAATCGACGAGACGGGCGCTTCCTTCGATGTGGTTATCGCTATGTACTTGGATCTGCATATGCTCTTCCTTCTACGCGATCTAGGTAACCACCGTTTAGCCACAAACGGCCTGAGCTAGGAATGCCACTCTTGGCGATATTAAGCAAGGCCAACGCAACGGCAGGTGCCGGTCAACAGGTAGAGCGATCATGCGTTACGGCTGGATTTCGCCAGGCGCACTGGGCGTTCGCACAAAGCTCATTGGCCGGTAGGTAGCAGTTTCTTCTTCGGGTAAATGTCGTAGCGGCTGGACTTGCCTTCCAGGCTGTAGCCTGGCCTCGGGCCGTCGATGGCAGGCGCCTTGCGCGGTCGTTTCACCACTACGCGGTGGCTGGCCAACTGCAATGCCTGTTCAAGCAGCAGGCCGGCGTCCAGGTCGTCGCCGACGAAGGGGCGAAACAGGCGCATTTCCTTTTTCACCAGTGCGCTTTTTTCCCGGTGCGGAAACATCGGATCGAGATAAATGACCTGCGGCGGTTCGCCCTGCCATTGGGTCATCAGCTCGATGGCATTGCCCTGACGCAAGCACATGCGTTCGACGATAGCGCGCACTTCGGCATCCTCGCGACCGCGCGCCAGGCCATCCTCCAACAGCGCAGCGATCAGCGGTTGGCGCTCGAACAGGATCATTTCACAACCCAGGGTCGCCAGCACGAAGGCATCGCGCCCGAGCCCGGCCGTGGCGTCCAGCACGCTGGGGCGAATGCCAGGCTGGATGCCGACCGCCTTGGCGATCATCTGACCGCTGCCGCCGCCGAACTGACGACGATGCGCGGCGCCCCCTTCGATGAAATCCACCCGTACCGGACCCGGCGCCTGTGGACCGAGCAGTTGCAGCTGCAGCCCGGACTCGCCCAGTTGCAGGGCGAACACCGCTTCATCCACATGGGATGACAAGCCCAGCCGCGACGCCCAGATGTCCGCCTGCTCAGCAAACTGTGGAGCAAGCGCTTCTATACGGACCAACGGAGGAGAAGCAGTCATACGCAGCTCGGTGACGGAAAACGCCGCATTCTGCCAGAGCAGGCACCGGCATGCCTCAGCGGCACATGCCAAAGCCGCCCATATCCACGTGAAAATGATCGTGATGGGCGGCGTTGTATTCAGGGCTCAGGGTGATCTTGAACGCATCGCAGGCGGCCGCCTTGACCTGCCGGAGGAAGCGCGCCTTTTCATCTTCGCCCTTCCAGTCGCGAGCGACGGTGATCCGCGTGCCGTCTTGCAACCGGAAACCGGCCAGATCCAGTGCGTTGGCCGAAGCGTGCTGACTGCGCCTGTTGCTGCGCGCGATATTGCGGCAGGCGAAGCTGCCGAAGTGATCGACGCGCACCACCGGCTGGCCGAACACTTGCTGCGCCGCTGGCTGCAAGCCATGCCGTTCGAACAGCGCATAAGCCGCCGCCAGCGGACAGGTCGCGAGGAACGCACCGTTGAAGCGCACCGCCGATCCCGTGACGCGTACCGCGTTCTCCACCGGACAACCCGCTTGCGGCGTGCTGTCGGGCACGGCGACATACTCGAGATCCGATGTCGTCAACGCCTGTTCGCAAAGCACGCGGTTATCCTGCAGACGCTGCAATTTGAAGGAGGTGAGCAGGTTAGGCGCCTCGCGGATATCCAGCGGCGCCCAGGGATTCCACTTTGCCGGAACGTCGACGTGACCACGCCATACTGCGTAGACGAATCCGGCGAGCGCGAGCAGCAGTAACAGGAAGAAACGGCCAAAAGTCATGCTGGCTTTGGCAACGCGAGCGATCCAAGGTTGCAGCCTATCCACGGACCGCTGTCTGTCCTGCCACGCAACGCCGCGTCAGCCTTAGTCTGCGAGCAGCGACAGCTGCGACTCGCTCTGCATCGCAGGAATTGCCAACGGCGGCAGACCTGGCAGCCGTGCACTGAGCTGATCATGAAAGCGCATGGCCAGATCGGGCGCCAGGCGATTGTCTGGCGTGTGCAGATAAACATGCGGACGCTTACCCGCCTCGATCCATTCCGCGACTTTCTCCAGCCAGGGCGCGAGAAAGCGGTCATTGGCTTCTAACTCGGGATGCCCGACGAAGCGTAGCTGTGGCGACTCACTGAAGGCCGCGGGTCGGACCGGCAGCCGCGGCTTCTTGCTTTGCGCATGCAACAACGCCGGATCACGTGATTGGCAGCTGAACAGCGCGCGGGTATCCATGCAAATCCGCTCTACGCCACGCTCATATAACAATCGATTGAGCGCACGCTCCTCCTCGCCTTTGGCGAAGAAGGCGGTGTGGCGCACCTCGACGGCCAGCGGTCGGTCCAGCGTCTCGATCAGCTGCGCCAGTTCGGCGAGGCGAGCCGGGCCGAAACTGGCTGGCAGTTGCAACCAGAACGGGGTGACGCGCTGGCCCAGCGGTGCCAGCAGCGAACGGAACGACAAGACCAGGTCGGATGCTTCACGCAGATTTGGTGCCTGGCTGATTTCCCGCGGTAATTTGGCGCAGAAGCGAAACCCTTCGGGCATCAACGCCGCCCAACGTTCGATCTTCTGCTCCGACGGCCAGGCATAGAGCGTCGTGTTCCCCTCGACAGTGTTGAAGACCGAGCAATAGCGGGAAAGGAAGTCGGCCGCCGGCAGTCCAGGCGGATAGAGCGAACCGCGCCAGGCAGCATCGTTCCAGGACGGGCAACCGAGGAAGTAGGGAAGGCTCAACGGGATTGGCTACGCCTCAGGCGTAGAGATCCAGTCCGAGCACTTCATGGGCATCGATATCGGCACTGAAGCTGGCGGTGGTGCCATAGCTCTGCAGCGCCTGCGCCGCGCGGTTGGTCAGCGGGCGCTCCATCATTGCCTCGAAGCGCGCCGGCATGAAATCGCCAGACACCACCGAGGCGTAATCGGTGGACTCGCTCTTGCTGCGCTGGAAGAGATGTTCGTAGGTCGAATCGGCCTGACCGGCCGGAGTGATAATGGACTCGCGTGCCTGCCCGGCCGCCTTTTCGCTTTCGCGATAGGGCACCGGCGCGTTTTCCCGCAAGGGAGCGCGTTCGATGGGATAGGCTGAGGGGGCGAGACCGTTGAGGCGCATCATTCACCTGTTCAAGTTCGCCGAACTCTAGCGAGCCGTTTGGGAATTGGCAATGCCGCCCGTCACTGAACGGCCTTCGGGGTGGCGACGTTGTCACGCAGGTAGATCGGCTGTGCCTGATCGGCCTCCAACGCTTCTCCGCGCTGCCAGGCAAAACCGGCTAAGCGGAGCAGGTCTTCGGCATGCGGCAACAGCGTGGCGTCGACCGCGGCCGGCCGCACCGCTAGGCGCTCGCCGTAGCGCCAGCCCGTGCCGGCAGCAAACCAGTTTCCCGAGCCATTACGCGGCAGGCTGACCTGTTCCGGCGGCAGAACGGCTTCGGTGCCGGCCAGCTGCATCTCGCCTTCATGTAGACGATAGCAACCCCAATAGACCTCATCCATGCGCGCGTCGATAGCCACCGCCACCTGCTCCACGCCGTGCTCGCGGTGTGCCCGCTGGGCGATGGTGGCCAAGGTCGACACCGGCAGCACCGGACGCTGCAGTGCGAAGGCCAACCCCTGAACCACGCCGACAGCGATGCGCACCCCAGTGAACGCACCCGGACCACGGCCAAACGCCAGCGCATCGACCGCCGATAAAGCGATGCCAGCCTCGCCCAGCAGGGTCTGAATCATCGGTAGCAGCCGTTGCGCATGCAGCCGGGGAATCACCTCGTAGTGGCTCAGCACGCGACCGTCATGCAGCAGCGCGACGGAGCAGGCTTCAGTGGCGGTATCCAGGGCCAGCAGCGTGGTCATCGGCAGTTCCGGTCAGTCGAAAAAAAGGGCGGCGATTGTAGCGCAACTGCCGCTGGAGGCTGGACGAAACGGGCCGATGCTCTTTGCGTCAAGCTTTCGTCTACTGTCGTATGCAGCGTTCTCGTCGAGCCTCCAGCGCTCTTCTCGGCTTCACGCTTTTTTCAGCTGAGCGCAGCCAGCACCTTGGCAGTGATCTCTTCCACCGAGCCGACGCCTTCGACGCGGCTGCACTTGGGGGTGCCTTTAGCGGCTTCGAGGGTCTGGTAGAAGGCCACCAGCGGCTTGGTCTGCGAGTGGTACAGAGCCAGACGGTGGCGGACGGTTTCTTCCAGATCGTCCTTGCGCTGAATCAATTCCTCACCGGTGACATCATCGACACCGGCCACTTTCGGCGGGTTGTGCTCGGTGTGATAGACACGGCCCGAAGCTGAATGTACCCAGCGGCCAGACAGACGACCGACGATTTCCTCATCCTCCACCGCGATTTCCAGCACGTGGTCCAGTTTCACGCCAGCGTCGCGCAGTGCTTCGGCTTGCGGAATGGTGCGTGGGAAGCCGTCAAAGAGAAAACCATTGCTGCAATCGGCCTGCTGCAAACGCTCTTGGATCAACGCAATGATGATCTCGTCGGAAACCAGACCACCGCTGTCCATCACATCTTTGACCTGCAGGCCCAGTGGCGAACCGGCCTTGACCGCTGCACGCAACATGTCGCCGGTAGAAATTTGCGGGATGGCGAACTTCTCGGTAATGAAGCGTGCCTGTGTGCCTTTCCCGGCACCGGGTGCTCCCAGCAAAATTACGCGCATGGATGAGTCCTCAAGTTTGCAAAAGGGATGCCGCCAGGGCCGATTGACTGCAACCCTACCGCTGGCGAATCAAAAATTCTGGTTTGCCGCCATGCGACAAAAGGTTGAACACGATACACAGCGCACAGAACGCAGACAAGCGGCCCCAGCGCGACGCGAATGGGGCAGATTGCCGGGCGCTGAATGACGATAAAACGGCACCGCGCGGCCACGATGACAATAGCCCGGCGCGGCGCGGTCCGCTTTTATTTTGGGCTCAGCCCGTATTGCGCAACCCGGCCGCGATACCCGCGACACTAACCAGCAAGGCTTGCTCCAGAGGGCTTTGCGCCGGGTTCTGCTGTTGCCGCGAACGAGCCAGCAGTTCGGTCTGCATCAGGTGCAACGGGTCTAGATAGGTGTTGCGCAAGCTGAATGCCTCAAGCGTCTCGGGACTATGCGCCAGCAATTCGGACTGCCCGGTCAGGCCCCGCACGGCCTCGACCGCCTGCGACAATCGGTCACGCAAATCACTACCCAAGGGCTGCAATTGCGGCGAAACCAGACGCTCGTCGTACCGCTCGGCGATATCCGCATCGGCCTTGGCCAGCACCATCTCAAGCATATCGATACGGGTGCTGAAAAAAGGCCAGCGTTCACGCATGGTTCTCAGCCGCTCGCCATCGCCGCGCTCCAGTGCGACCTGCAACGCCTGCTCCCAGCCCAGCCAGGCGGGGAGCATCAGCCGGGTCTGTGTCCAGGCGAATATCCAGGGAATCGCCCGCAGACTCTCGACGCCGCCTTCGCGACGCTTCGATGGCCGGCTGCCCAGCGGCAAACGGCCGAGTTCCTGCTCGGGCGTGGCCTGGCGGAAGTATTCGACGAATTGCGGGTGATCGCGCACCACGCTGCGGTAGGCCTCGACGCCTTCCGCGGCCAGCCGATCCATGGTTTCGCGCCAGTCCGGCTCGGGCATCGGCGGCGGTAGCAAGGTCGCCTCCAGCACGGCTGCCAGATACAGATTGAGGTTCTGCTCAGCAATGTCCGGCAGACCGAACTTGAAGCGAATCATCTCGCCTTGCTCGGTTGTGCGGAAACGCCCCGCCACCGATCCGGGCGGCTGCGACAGGATCGCCGCATGGGCTGGGCCGCCACCGCGACCGACGGTGCCGCCACGGCCATGGAACAGCAGCAGCTCGACCTGATGTTCACGGCAGATCTCGACGAGGCGTTCCTGAGCGCGATATTGCGCCCAAGCCGCAGCCGTCGTCCCGGCATCCTTGGCGGAGTCCGAATAGCCGATCATCACCTCTTGCGGACCATGCAAGCGCTGGCGGTAACCGGGCAGTGCCAGCAGACGATCAATGGCCGGACCGGCATTGTTCAGATCGTCCAGCGTCTCGAACAGCGGCGCTACGCGCATCGGCCGCTGCAGGCCGGACTCCTTCAGCAATAGCTGTACCGCCAGCACATCCGACGCGCCCCTGGCCATGGAAATGACGTACGAGCCGAGCGATGCACCCGGTGCCTGCGCCACCACGCGACAAGTCGCCAACACCTCAGCGGTCTCGGCTGAAGGCTGGAAATGCGAAGGCAGCAGCGGTCGGCGATTGCTCAGCTCGCGCTGGAGGAAATCCAGGCGCTGCTGCTCGTCCCACTGGTCGTAGTGGCCTATGCCCAGGTAATCGGTAATTTCCGCCATGGCCGCGACGTGCCGAGCCGAGTCTTGACGGATGTCGAGGCGCACCAGAAACAGCCCGAACGCAGCGACCCGACGCAGTGTATCGAGCAAAGCGCCGTCAGCGATCACACCCATGCCGCTTGCATGCAACGAGCGATAGCACAGTTCCAGCGGCTCCCGAAGCTCGCGGTTTTCCTGTAGTACCGCGCGCGGCGCCGGCTGGTCGTGTTCGACCGCGCTGCGCGCCCATTCCCGCGTGGCCAGAAGGCGCCCTCGCAAGCCCTTGAGCAGCGCCCGGTAGGGCTCGGCCGACTCGCCGCTGTGACGCAACAGCTCGTCACTTGCGGTCTGCATCGACAGCGCGGCGATCAACCCTTCGATATCACGCAGGAATAAATCAGCCGCCATCCAGCGCGCCAGCAACAGCACCTCGCGGGTCACTTTCGCCGTCACGTTGGGATTGCCGTCGCGATCGCCACCCATCCAGGATGCAAAGCGGATCGGCGCGGCATCCAGCGGCAAATGCAAGCCGGTGCTGCGACTGAGTGCCTGATCGGTATGTCGCAGCACATTCGGCAATGCCTGCCAGAGCGAGTTTTCGATCACGGCGAAGCCCCATTTCGCCTCCTCCACCGGTGTCGGCCGACTGCGGCGAATTTCCTCGGTGTGCCAGGCCTCGGCGATCAGCCGCTGCAGGCGCAGTTCGATTTGGGCCAGCTCCGCCGCACCGAGATCGGTGTGGTCGCGGGCCGCCAGTTGCGCGGCGATGGCGTCGTATTTTTGAATCAAGGTGCGCCGCGAGACCTCGGTCGGGTGCGCAGTCAGCACCAGCTCGACCTCCAGCCGGCCGACCTTACGCGCAAGAACATCCTGATCGAAGCCTTCGCCCTTGAGTCGCTCGAGCAAACCGGACAGCACCCCAGCTTCGAAAGGCGCCGGTTCGCCGGGACGCCTACGACGCACCTGGTGATATTGCTCGGCGATATTGGCCAGGTTGAGAAATTGATTGAACGCACGGGTCATGGGCAGCAATTCGTCGTCCGCCAGCCCGTCGAGGGTTTCCTGCAACAGCTTGGCCCCGTCGGCAGAACCGCGGCGCGCGCCCTTGGCGCCTTTGCGGATGCGCTCGATCTTGTCGAAGAACGCATCGCCGTGTTGTTCGCGAATGGTGTTGCCCAGCAGTTCGCCGAGCAAATGAACGTTCTCGCGCAGGCGCGCGTCGATTTTCGCCATGTTCGTATCTCCCAGGCCGCACCGTCGAAGGCTCGCAGCCGATCTGCAATCGATGCTGAACGGCTACGCTGTAAGAACCCTCCAAACAGAGTGCCCAGCGCGTTCGTCGATGACAAGGCATGGCGCAAGAACGCGCCTCTTCGACGGCCGCTCGCATTTCACGCAAATGTCGCTCGCATGGCGAGCTAAGGATGGAGCTTGATGAAAATCTCAGAACTGGTCCGTGAGTGGGAAAGCACTGCCACCGGCCGCATGAGCAGCGCGCAATACACCATTCCGCTGGATGTCGAGAGTGCTGCGCGGCTGGCTGCACTGGCCGAGATGTATCCCAAGCGCAGCACCGATGAGCTGCTCGGAGAGCTGGTGGGCGCCGCGCTCGAAGCCATCGAAACCAGCCTCCCTTACAAACAGGGCACGAAGGTAATTTCCACCGACGAGCAAGGCGACCCGATCTATGAAGACGTCGGCCCTACGCCGCGCTTCCTGGCACTTTCGCGCAAGCATCTGGAGCGCCTACTTGCCGAGCGATCGGAATAATTCAGAGACGATCCTCTGCCACTGAATACGCCCCGCAATGCGCCGTATGGCTGAACCGAGGCGGCTACCCGAGGCAGTCTCCGGCCCGTCCCGATGGCTCTAAAGAGCGCCATCCAAGCGCTCCGTTTGCCTATCCACTGGAACGATTGTGGCGAAATGGCCTCACAAAAACATGCCCGTTCTGATCGCAGGCCACTCGATTCCAGGCCGAGCGCAACGTTTGCGGGCAATGTTTCCCATCCGTCAGGCAAAACTTCCATCGGAGACTGACCATGAAAATGAACGCTATCGAAGGCCCCTTCTCGCGATTCCACTTCCCCAAACTTGCAGCCGTTGCACTTGGAGGCTTGCTGTTGGCTGGCTGCGCCGGCAACCCGCCGAATGAGCAGTTCGCCGTCACCGAGTCTGCGGTACGTAGCGCGGTAAGCGCAGGGGGCACCGAATACGCAGCGGTCGAAATGCGCGCCGCACGGGAAAAATGGAAGCAGGCCGAGCTGGCCATGCAAAAGGAAAACTATGACGAAGCCCGCAAGCTGGCCGAGCAAGCCGAGTGGGATGCCCGCGTCGCCGAGCGCAAGGCTCAGGCAGCCAAGGCGCAGAAGGCCGTAGAGGACGCCAACCAGGGGATTCAGGAACTGCGCGAAGAAAGCATGCGCAGCATCCAGTAATCACGACGTTCAATTCTCACGCCCTTCCCAAAGGATGATCCGTTATGAATAAATTACTGACTCTTCCAACAGTCCTGGCCATGACCATCGGGCTGGCAGCCTGTTCTTCTCAGCCCAACCAGAATCTCGAGCAGGCCCGCAGTCAATATTCACAACTGCAGGCCGACGCCCGCTCCAATCAGTTGGCCGCGCTGGAAACCGAAGATGCCGGCAACATGCTGGAAAAAGCCAACCAGGCTTACCTAAACGATGCAGACGAGGAAAAAGTCGACCAGCTCTCCTACCTGACCAAGCGCCGTATCGAGCTCGCCGAACAGACCATCGCTCTACGCACCGCCGAACAGGAGATCGAGAAGGCATCGGCCAAGCGTGCAGAAGCCCGTCTCGAATCACGCGAGCAGCAGCTCAAGCGACAGCAGCAGGAAATTCGCCAGTTGCAGCAGGACTTGCAGGCCAAGCAGACCGAGCGCGGCACGCTAGTGACCTTCGGCGACGTGCTGTTTGACTTGGACAAGGCCGACCTCAAGCCGTCCGGGATGCGCGGCGTGCAGAAGCTCGCCGACTTCCTCAATGAGAATCCGGAGCGCAAGGTGGTGGTTGAAGGCTACACCGACAGCACCGGCTCCGATTCTTATAACCAGCAGCTCTCACAGCGGCGCGCTGAGTCCGTGCTTCGTGCTTTGACCCGCGCCGGTGTCGATCCGCAGCGGATCCAAACCGTCGGCTACGGTGAGGAATATCCGGTCGCGAGCAACAACTCTCCCTCCAATCGCGCCATGAACCGTCGTGTTGAAGTGACCATTTCCAACGACAACCAGCAGGTCGCCCCGCGCTCGTCGATGGAATAAATGATCGACCGGGCGAGGCAACTCGCCCGGCAAGTTACCTGTTGCTTTAGATTTTGCCCGCATTCATGCGGTTTTTTTTGCCCGTTAGTCGTTGCGCTGTCCTATCGCCGCACCTTCACAGCGCACCGCCTGCTTGCGGCTGTCCACCAGCACACCAGTCAAACCCTTCTGCTCGGTATCGAACATCACCAGCACGCCGTCGATGCATTGCGCTACCTGCGGCGCAGGCTTGAGCGAGACGCGGTAGTCCTCGCCGGGAATGGTCTTGAGCATGGTGAAGTCGGCCAATAGCAGGGCGTCTTCTGGCTTGGCGATGTGCACATAGCCGTAATAGGACAGCACCGCGACGGTGCCAATGACGCTGCCGACGGCAGTGAGAATCAGCGGGATAACATTGCGTTCGGACATGGCGGGCTCACCTGATCGGAAATTCCGCATTGTCGCAAAATTAACGCGCCCAAGGCGAAGACCGAGCTATCTTGTCGCACCGCGAGCGCATGATCGAAGCCAGGTAACGGTAAAGGCCAGCCTCTATTCCCTCAGCAAGTTTCCCACTGTTGATTGTTTGCCATTGACGTAACGAATAGCACTTCCCGCGGATGCGATAACCGCTGAAGGTTGACGTAACTTGGGGCCGACCTGCTGTTGCACGGCGCCGTTTATCTCACCCGACCGAACGAGCCAGCCATGGATATCCTGACCCGCCCCTATGCCCTCGATCTCGACCAGCCCTTCGCCGCCGTTCCGGACCTTATAGGGCACTGGGCCAAGCATCGACCTGAGCACCCCGCACTGATCCAGGACGGGCGCAGCTTGAGCTTCGCCCATCTCGACGCCGCCATGAACGGAGTCGCTGCCGCGCTGCAGCGCGACGGTTTGCAGGCGGGCGATGTGCTGGCTATATGCGCCCTTAATTCCATCGAATATGCGACGGTATTTCTCGGAGCGTTGCGCGCCGGTGTAGCGGTCGCCCCGCTGGCGCCGTCCGCCAGTGCCGAAAGCCTGCTGACCATGCTGACGGACGCCTCGGCCCGGCTGTTGTTCGTCGATGCGCAATCGGCGCAGCACCTGGAACCGATCTCGGCGCAACTGCCTTGCCCAGTCTTGCGATTGGATCAGACAGCTGCGAACGGGCTGTCCGAATGGCTGAGCGATGCGATGCCGGAACCGGTGGCAATCCAGCCGAGCTGGGCGTTCAACATTATTTACTCGTCCGGTACCACCGGCGAGCCCAAGGGCATCGTGCAATCCCACGCCATGCGCTGGGCACATGTCCGCCGCAGCGCGGCCTACGACTATGGCGTCGACGCCACCACGCTGATTTCCACGCCGCTGTACTCCAACACCACGCTGGTCGCCTTTCTGCCAACGTTGGCGCTTGGCGGCACGGTGGTGCTGATGAGCAAGTTCGAAGCCGGCGAGTACCTGCGGCTGACGCAGCAGCACGGCGTCACCCACACCATGCTGGTGCCGGTGCAATACCAGCGAATCATGGCGCGGGCTGATTTCAGCGACTACGACCTCAGCCGTTTCCGCTACAAGATGTGCACCAGCGCCCCGTTCAACGCCGCGCTCAAGGCGGACGTCCTGGCGCGTTGGCCCGGTGCACTGATGGATTTCTACGGGATGACCGAAGGCGGCGGCACCTGCATCCTCGCTGCCCATGAATATCCGGACAAACTGCACACCGTCGGCAAACCGGCCGAAGGGCATGACATCCGTGTGATCGACAACGAGGGCAACGAGCTGCCACCCGGCGCCGTAGGCGAGATAGTCGGGCACTCGCCAGCGATGATGATCGGCTACCTGAACAAGCCTGAGAAAACCGCCGAAGCCGAATGGTTCGACGCCAGCGGCAAGCGCTTTATCCGCACCGGGGACGTCGGGCGCTTCGACGATGAAGGCTTCCTGACCCTGCTCGATCGCAAAAAGGACATGATCATCTCCGGCGGCTTCAATCTGTACCCGAGCGATCTCGAAGCGATACTGCGCGAACACCCTGCGATAGCCGACGCCACCGTGATCGGGGTGCCATCCACGCGGTGGGGTGAAACGCCGGTGGCCTTCGTGGTGCTGAAGACCGGTGCGACGGAAACGTCGGAAGCGCTATTGGACTGGTTCAACGGTCGCGTTGGTAAGACCCAGCGCCTGGCACGCCTGGAACTGGCTGACGAGCTACCGCGCAGCGCCATTGGTAAGGTTCTCAAGCGCGAACTACGTGATCGCTACATGGCCGAGCACGGCACAGCGGACTGAGCGGACCGGCAACGCCGGCCGTACAGTCGGCCGGCGAATGCCCCCCCCGTTAATCCGGCACGATGCTCGGCAGTGTGCTTTTGTTGGAGGCCCGCCCTCGGGGCGAAGCTTTTGGCTTTGAGCCGGCAGACAATCCGCTTTCGCCGCGGGGCGCGCCTCCCACCGAAGCGGCCCGTGCATGGTTTCATGGAATGTGCTTTTGCTTTGCTCTGGTAGGAAGGCCCGCC
>NZ_CEXBBO010000023.1:0-25536 GCF_982611455.1 Stutzerimonas sp. | reverse complement strand
TGAGCCGGCAGACAATCCGCTTTCGCCGCGGGGCGCGCCTCCCACCGAAGCGGCCCGTGCCACTCGGCTCAGTAGCCGCGCTGGATGTCGATGACGCCACTGATGGCTTGCCCCTGCTCCAGCGCCGCGATCTTGCCGGCGATCTGAGCAATGGTCGCTTCGCGCAGGGTGCGTGCCGATACGTGCGGCGTAATGGTCACCTGCGGCATGCTCCAGAACGGATGCGTCGTCGGCAGCGGCTCCTCGCGGAACACGTCGAGCACGGCGCGGGCCACGCGGCCTTCTTCGATGGCGCGGCAGAGATCCTGATCCACCAGATGCTCGCCGCGACCGACGTTGATCACCACCGCATCGGGCCTGAGCTTCGCCAGCAGCGGATAATCGATCAGATCGCGGGTACTGTCGGTCAGCGGCAGCGTATTGATCAGCACGCGGATTTCACCGAGAAAGCCGTCCAATTCGGCGGCGCCGGCGAAGCTGCGCACGCCCTCGATGTCGTACTTGGAGCGCGCCCAGCCGCATACGGGATAGTCCAGCCCGGCGAGGGTGCGGGCTACGCGCTGGCCGATATGACCGAGCCCGAGCACGCCAACCGGCCACTCGCTGCGTTCGATCGGTCGGCGCAGTTTCCACTGCCCTGCGGCCTGCTGCTGGCGGTAGGCATCCATGTCACGGGTAATGCCAATCAGGTGATAGGCAACGTATTCGGCCATCTGCACCGCCATGCCGGCGTCTTCCAGGCGCACCACCGGAATGTCGCGCGGCAAGTTCGGCACTCGTACCAGCGCGTCCACGCCAGCGCCCAGGTTGAAGACGGCCTTGAGCTGTGGCTCCTTATCGAACAGCGCCGCCGGCGGATGCCAGACGATGGCGTAGTCCGCGCCGTAGCTCGGGCTGTCTGGATGCCAAACCTGAATCTCTGCGTCTGGAATGTGTTGTTGAATCAGGTTGGTCCAGCGCTCGGGCTTGGGGTCGGCGGCAACGAAGAGGATTTTCATGGGCGCTCTGCTTTTGTTCTGTTCGAAAGGATGCCCGCCTGCGTTGACTGGCAGACGGGCCATGACGCCAGCCGAGGCGTTTATATTGCGTAGACGTGGCCGTTGGCTTCCAGCAGGCGCAACAGCGCTGGCCAAGTCAGCTTGGCGGCTTTGCCCAGTTCGGCCGATTGCTGGCGGGTGGTCTCGATGGCGGCGTCGGACGGCAGGTGGGTCGGGCCGCAGGACTGGGCACGCACCTGGATCTCGCACGCCTTCATCAGGAAATAGAGGTAGGTGAAGGCTTCGGCGACGGTGCTGCCCGCGGTGAGCACGCCGTGGTTGCGCAAAATCATTATCTGCTTGTCGCCGAGGTCGCGGATCAGTCGTTCACGTTCGCTCAGGTCCAGCGCCACGCCTTCATAGTCGTGGTAACAGAGATGATCGAGGCAAAGCATCGCGGTCTGGCTCAGCGGCAACAGGCCATCGCGGTGCGCCGAGACCGCCGTGCCGTCGGCGGCATGCAGGTGCATGACCGCGCCGGCATCCTCACGGCCCATGTGAATGGCGCTGTGAATGGTGAAACCGGCCGGGTTGACCCGGTGCAGGCTGCCGCTCTGGACGATCTGCCCCTCCTGGTCGACCTTCACCAGCGACGAGGCGGTGATTTCCTGAAACAGCAGGCCGTACGGATTGATCAGAAAATGGTGTTCGGGCCCCGGCACACGTGCAGACAGATGAGTGAAGACGAGATCGTCCCAGCCGAAGTGCGCCACCAGTCGATAGGCCGCGGCGAGGTCCTTGCGAACCTGCCATTCCGCATCCCGATTCGTCGAAGTTGAAGCTTGCATAAGGTCTTCTCCATTGGTTTCGAAGGCGCCAGACAGTGACCCGCAGCCGGGACCGTGCCGTCAGGCCTCCTGCGCACTGGCGTGTTTACGGTTTTCTTCTTCCTGCAAGGCACGCCACATCAGCTTGCCGGTGGACGAACGCGGCAGCGATGCGACGAACTCGACGTACACCGGCGCCTTGTAGGCCGCCATCTCCGCCTTGCACCAGTCGATGACGTCCTGCTCGCTGACCTGGCCGGCCTGACCCGCGCGCAACACCACGCAAGCCTTGACCGTCTCACCACGCTTTGGATCTGGGCGCGAGATGACGCAGCATTCCTGGATCGCCGGATGGCGGTACATCAGGCTTTCCACTTCAGATGGCCACACCTTGAAGCCCGACGCGTTGATCATGCGTTTGACCCGATCGACGAGAAAGAAATAGCCCTCCTCATCGTAGTAACCCATGTCCCCGGTGCGGAAGAAACGTTTGCCGTCCAGTTCGATAAAGGCACGTTCGGTCTCTTCCGGTCGGTTCCAGTAGCCGACGAAGAGCTGCGGCCCATGGCTGATAATTTCACCCACTTCGTTGGGGCCGAGCTCGGCCTGGGTGTTCAGGTCGATGATGCGGCTGTCGACGTCGAATACCGGAATGCCGAGGCACTGCGCCTTGGGTTTCGCCACCGGATTGATATGAGTGGCGGCGATGGTTTCGGACAGCCCGTAGCCCTCGACATAGCGCAGGCCGGTGAGCCGATGCAGCTTCTCTTCGACCGCCTTGGGCATCGCCGCCCCGCCGCCACCGACGCTGACCAAGCTGGACAGGTTGTAGCTTTCAACGTCCGGATCGGAGAGGAAATCGATGGCCATCGTGGCGATATTGACCCAGCCGGTCACCTGGTGGCGCTCGATCAACTGAGCCGCCACCTTGCGGTCCCAGCGGGTCATGATGACGGAGACGCAGCCGTTGTAGATCGGGCCGCTCATGGCGCCTTGCATGCCGGTCACGTGAAAAAACGGCAGCGTCGCGAGAATCACCGATTCGCTGGTGGTATTGGTCCAGATCCCGCGATGAACAATTGTCGCCATGGCCGAGCGATGGGTGTGCATGCAGCCCTTGGGCGCGCCGGTGGTGCCGGAGCTGTAGGGAAATACACAGAGATCGTCCGGGCCGGCCGTATGCGGGCCGGGCGTATGGCCTGCGCTCACTGCCTCACTCCAGCCGATGCCGCCGGCGAAATCCGGCGTCGTCGCGGCGGCCTGCACTTCGGCCGGCAGCGCCAGATCAGTGGGCTGGCGAACGTAGTCCGAATAGGCCGCGACGATCACCTGGCGCAGCTGCGCGGCGCCAACCAGCGGTGCGATGAAACCGGTCAATTCCTGGCCGCAAATGCACACCGCCGCGCCGGTATCGTGCAGGTAGTGTTCCAGTTCGGCGCTGTGGTTCATCGGGTTGACCGGTATCACCACCGCGTCCGCGCGCAGGATCGCGTAGTAAGCAATGGTGAACTGCGGTGAATTCTGCATGTACAGCAGGACACGATCACCCTTGGTGACGCCCAAATGCTGCAGGTAGCCAGCCAGCGCTTCAACTTCACGCAACAGCTCGGCGTAGCTGATCAGGGTGTCGTAATAGACGATGGCCGTCTTGTTCGGGAAGCGCCGAGCGGAAATCTCTAGATTGGCGAACAGGCTGGTTTCCGGCACCGTCAGGTGTTTGGGCAGATCTTCGGGCCAGACCGCATGATGACGAGTGAACATTACAAAGCTCCTGAATCGCTATTAAAGGGCCGTTGAAAAAACGTAGGCGAGGCAGGCAAGACAAGGCAAAAACAGTCGAAGAAGCGGAGTTTAGGTGTTCTACATGAGCATTCTGAGACTGTTTTTAACGCAGTATTGCCAACGCAGGTAGTTTTTCAGCGGCCTGCTAAAGGGCCAGTTCGGCCATGGCCCACTCTTCGCCCCACTCGAGCCAGCCCCGGGTGTCGCGCAAAGGTGTGATGGCGATGCGTTTCTCGCGCAGCGCGGTGACGTCCGCCTCAGGCGCGACGATGTGCGCCGAGGAATGCTCGAAACCGAGCCACCAGTACGGCAGACCGCGACCGTCCCGGCCGGCCTGCAGGCGCGGCTTGGTAATTGAGCCGCGCGACTGCTGGGTCATTCGCAGATGGCTGACCGCGTCGGCCGAGCAGGCGGGGAAGTTCACGTTCCAGCAACAGCCGCCGTCTTCGCGACGTGCCCAGAGCGCGCGGATCGTGGTTTCAGCATAGGTTTCGACACAGGACCAGTCGATCGTCGCGCGATCGAGAAAGGCCTGACTCAGACCGATGGCCGGCAATCCCAATAGATCGGCGCTGAGTACCGCGCCGATGGTTCCCGAGTAAGGAACCGAGTCGCCGATATTGGCCCCGCTGTTGACGCCTGAGAGCACCAGATCGGGCGGCGATTCCTGCAGCCACTCGGCCATGGCGAACATCACGCAGTCGGACGGCGTACCGGAGACGGCGAAGCGCCGCTCACCGTGGCGATACACCCGTAGCGGCGAATGCACGGAAATGCCCTGGCCGGTGCCGCTCTGGTCGTGCTCGGGCGCCACCACCCAGACCTCTTCGGCCAGTTGCGCGGCGATCCGCTCGAGCAATGCCAGCCCCGGCGCGGCGATGCCGTCGTCGTTGGTCAGCAGGACGCGGCGCAGCAATGGTCCGCTCATTTCAGTTCTCCCCTGCCGCCGCTTTGCGCGATGCGCCAGCCGGCGTCAGCGAGCTGGCCGGCGCGCTGGCCAACCTGTAGCGCATCGGCATTGCTGGCATTGCCCTGCAGTGCCCGTGCATAGACGCCCTGCACAATCGCCGCGAGACGGAACAGTGAAAACGCCACGAAGACATGCCAATCCGCCACTTCGGCGCGGCCACTTTGCCGGCAATAACGCTCCAGAATTTGCTGCTCGGAGGGAATGCCCTGCGCCTGCAGATCGATGCCGATCAGCCCGCGCAAGCCATCTACCCCGGCCGGAAGGTGATACGGCAAACAGAAGTAAGCGAGATCCGCCAAGGGATGGCCGAGGGTGGACAGTTCCCAATCGAGAATCGCCGCCACCCTCGCCTGTCCCGGCTCGAAGATCAGATTGCCGAGCCGGAAGTCGCCGTGAGCGATCGAACATTCATCGCGCTCAGGCACCTGCTCCGGCAGCCACTGCATCAGCCGCTCCATTGCCGGCATGTCGCCGGTTCGGGACGCCTGGTACTGGCCCGACCAGCGCTTTACCTGGCGGGCGAAATAGCCCCGGGCCTTACCGAAATCGCCAAGCCCAACCGCCTCGACATCGACTCGATGCAAGTCAGCCAGGGTGTCGATGGCTGCCAAGTGGATCGCTTGACGATCCTGGACCGCCAGCTCGTTCAGCGCCGGATGACTGAAGATTCGCCCCTCGATGTGATCCATCAAGTAGAAGGCCGTGCCGATGATGCTTTCGTCCTCGCACAGCAGATGAACACGCGGCACCGGCACACCGGTGTGTTCGGACAGCGCGCGAATCACCTTGTATTCGCGTTCGACCATGTGCGCCGAAGGCAGCACCTTGCCCGGCGGTTTCTTGCGCAGCACATAGCGACGCCCCGCTGTTTCCAGCAGGTAGGTGGGGTTGGACTGGCCGCCCTGGAATTGCTTGATAATCAGATCGTCATCACCCAACTGCGGCAGATGCAGGCGCAGGTAACGCGTCAGAGCGGCCTCATCGAAACGATGCGCCGGGAGGACGTCGATCAACTCAGGTTCATTCATCAACGGTCCCTCAGCATGCGGTTTCGCCGCCATCGGCGACGATCACTTGCCCAGTGATATAGGCACTGGCCGGCGCCGCCAGAAAGACTGCGAGCCCGGCGATATCCACCGGCTCGCCGATACGGCGCAGCGGCGTTTTCTCGGCGGCACGCCGAACCCGCTCCGGATCGTCGATCAGCGCCTTGGCGAAATCGGTGCGCACCAGCCCCGGCGCGATGGCGTTCACGCGGATGCCTTTCGGCCCCCACTCCGCCGCCAGATTACGCGCCAGCGCCGCTTCGGCCGCCTTGGACACGCCATAGGTGCCGATCACCGTGTTGCCGCGCAGCCCGGCGATGCTGGACAGCATGATCACCGCCCCTTCGCCACGTTCGGCCATCTGCGGCAGGACCATGTTGGACAGCCAAAAGGTGCCCTTGACGTTGGTGTCCATGATCTTGTCCCAAGCGTCATCGGTCAGCTCGCTGGTCGGACCGTAAACGGGGTTAGTGGCCGCGTTGCAGACCAGCACGTCGATACGTCCCCAGGTTTGCAACGTGGTGTCGACCAGACGCTGCAGGTCTTCCTTGCGGCCCACGTGGCAAGGCACCGCAATGGCCTCGAAACCGGCGGCATTGAGCTCGGCGGCCACGGTTTCACAGGCATCGGCCTTACGGCTGGAGATGACGACCCGCGCGCCGCACTTGGCCATTTCCTCGGCGATGGAACGGCCGATGCCGCGGGTGGAACCGGTGATCAGCGCCACCTTTCCGGATAGGTCGAATAACGGATTGGTCATGTGACTGCATCCTTCTTGTTGTTGGTTTTGTCGGAAGCTCAGCGCTTTTTGGAATAGTTCTGCAGTTCCAGCTTGGCGATGGTGTCGAGATGCACCTCGTCCGGGCCGTCGGCCAGCCGCAGGGTCCTTTGATGAGCCCAGGCCGCCGCCAAAAAGCTGTCCTGGCAGACGCCTTTGGCGCCATGAACCTGAATGGCGCGATCCAATACCCGCAGCGCCATGCTCGGTGCGGCCGCCTTGATCATGGCGATTTCCTGCCGCGCCACCTTGTTGCCGACGGTGTCCATCATGCGCGCCGCTTTCAGCGTCAACAGGCGGGTCTGTTCAATCTCGATGCGTGAACGGGCGATGTCCTTGCGGATCGAGTCGAAATCGGCCAGCGGCTTGCCGAACGCCACGCGGGAATGGACGCGCTCACACATCGCCTGTAGCGCCCGCTCGGCCACACCGATGGTGCGCATGCAATGGTGGATGCGGCCTGGGCCGAGACGACCCTGGGCGATTTCGAAACCACGGCCCTCACCGAGCAGGATGTTGCTGGCCGGGACGCGAACATTGTTGTAGTGGATCTCGGCGTGGCCATGGGGCGCGTGGTCGTAGCCGAACACGTGAAGCGCCCGGGTGATTTCCACGCCGGGCGTGTCCAGCGGCACGAGGATCATCGACTGCTGCCGGTGGCGCTCCGCGGCCGGATCGGTCTTGCCCATGACGATGGCGATCTTGCAGGTGGTCGCCATCGCGCCGGACGACCACCACTTGTGCCCATTGATTACGTATTCGTCGCCTTCGCGGCGGATCTCGCAGGCAATGTTGGTGGCATCGGAAGAAGCCACGTCGGGCTCGGTCATGGAGAAGCACGAACGTATCTCCCCATTGAGCAAAGGTTTCAGCCACTGTTCTTGCTGTTCCGGCGTGCCATAGCGCGTCAGCACCTCCATGTTTCCGGTGTCCGGCGCCGAGCAGTTGAAGATTTCAGCGGCGCCATGCGAGCGGCCCATGATTTCGCACAGGTGGGCGTATTCGAAGTTGGTCAGCCCTGCGCCGAACTCACTCTCGGGAAGGAACAGATTCCACAACCCCTGCGCCCTCGCCTTGGCTTTGAGCTCTTCGAGGATCGGCGGCGGTGCCCAGCGATTTTCAGCGGTGGCGGTCTGCTCGTGGAAAAGATGCTCGTTGGGATAGACATGCTCCTCCATGAATGCCGTGAGCTGTTCATGGAGCTGTAGCGCTTTACCGGTCAGTTCATACATCGCCGTTTTCCTTCTTGTTGTTGTGCTGCGCCAGGGAAGTCAGCGGAACGCCTTCTGGGTGTTCGCTGCCTGAGCGCAGGCGGAAGGTCGCTTCACCGATCGCCAGAAGACGATCGTCCTGGTCGCGAATCTCGCCAGAGCTGTTGAATATTCGACTGCCTCCGGCGCGCCGTTTGCCGATGGCACGGATAACACCGCTCGAGCATTGCCCGGTGAACGTGGTGTTCAGTACCAGCGTGATGGCTTTGCGCACCCGCCCCGGATAGGGACAGTAGGTACCCGCCTCGGCCAGTACCACATCGAGCAGCGCAGTCAGTACGCCGCCGTGGAGCACGCCAGCCATGTTCAGGTGGCAGGCCTGCACGTCCAGTTCGATCACCGCCTCACCTTCCGACCAGGAAACCTGACGATAGCCAAGCACCTGATGAAAGCCCGGCAGGTCCTTACCTCCACTGATCGGCAGGTTGTTTGTCGGGGTACCGCTCGTAAGCGGATCCAGGCTCTTCATTGCGCAGAATTCGAGCGAGGCGCCAAGGTGAGCACCCACTCCATCCCGATGGTTGTGACGTCGAGCCGCATAGCGTGTCCTCTGGATTGTTTTTTATGACGAGTCCGCTTCCTTTTGAAGCTGGCATGACTGAAACGATGCGTCAATTCGAAATCCAGTTCCATCAGGCAGAATTATGATGACCCACAAACAGAACCGTCTAAGATCAATATCGAAATGCCATAGCGTTAAATGAACCAGACGGTTCGACATATCGTGAAAGACGAAAGGGATGTAGATAGCGTTCTGCTAGTGGTTGAAAATGCCGCTCGCTGTGTTAGCTTTCGGATAACTTTGCAAAAATCAGTTCTGCTGTGCGAAACAAAGAACGATCTAAGTGCTAGAACAATGGCCTCAGCCAGACAATTACAACAAGAGGACGCGTTATGAAATCGATGCTCAAGAAGCTACTCGTTCCGGCCAGCCTGGTGGCCCTGGCGGTCTCTGCGGTTCTACCGCAAATGGCCGCCGCGCAAGAAGTCACCAAGTGGCGTGTTCAATCCCACTGGCCGAGCGCCAGTAGTTCTTACAACGACAGCCTTGTACGTCTGAAGGATCAGATAGAAAAACGCACCGAAGGACGGCTGCAATTGCAATTGTTCGAGTCCGGTGCACTGTTCAAGCCACAGGAGACCTTCAATGCGGTCAGCCGCGGCATCATCCAGATGGGCACCATCTCTCCCGGCTACGCCCAGGACAAGATGACCCTTGCCGGTATCGCCTCTGGTCTGCCGTTCGCCTTTCAGAATGTCTGGGAAGCCGCCTACTTCCATAAGCACATGGGCTTCGAGGACATGCTCCGCGAAGAAGCTGCGAAGAGCGGCGTGTATTGGTCCACCGACAAGGTCTATCCGACCGAAATGGTGGTGAAGAACCCGATCAATAGCTGGGAAGACTTCACCAAGCTGAAGATCCGCTCATCCGGCGCGTTGCAAAAGTTTCTCGACGAAGCCGGCGCCTCGACTGCCTATCTTCCCGGCAGCGAACTCTACCCGGCACTCGACACGGGCGTGGTCGACGGCGCTCATTGGGGCGCAGTGCAAGGCGCGGCGAGCATGAGCCTCTATGAGGTTGCGAAACAGCATGTCAGACCAGCACTCAACATTGCCGGCACCGATGTGATCATCATCAGCCAGAAGGCCTTGGACAAGCTGTCCGAACGCGATCAGGAAATCGTCAAACAAATCCTCGACGAGCAGTTCTGGTACCGCACCAATGAGTATCTGTATCAGGAGCAGATCGCTCTGCGCAAAGCCATGAAGGAACAAGGCGTTCAGGTCAACACGTTGCCTGACGATGTGCAGAAGCGTCTGCGAGAAGTGGCGCAGAAAACCTGGGAAGAAGAAGGCAAGCGCAGCGACAAGGCCGCCGAAGCGCTGCAGAAGCTCAAGTCCTTCCTCGGTGAGCTCGGCTACCTCTAACCCCCTCGCTTGTTCATCTCGCCCGGCGCGGCCATTCGCGCCGGGCGAATGATTCGCTCATTCCTTGCTCGTGGGGCTCGTCATGCGCCTGATCCATGCCTACATCAATGGCATCACCCGGCTCAACGAATTCATCGGCCGCTGGGTGGCCTACCTGATCTTTATCATCTTCGGATTACTGCTGTTCGAAGTGTTCATGCGCTATTTGTTCTCGAATCCCACCTCCTGGACCAATGAATTCGGGCAGATGCTGTTCGGTGCTTATGTGGTGCTGTCCGGCGGCTACGTGATGGCGCATCGCGACCATGTCAACGTGGATCTGTTGTATGCGTCGTTCGGCCCGCGCACTCGGGCCTGGATCGACATCTTTACCTCGAGCATGTTTTTTCTGTTCATGGCCGCACTGCTGTATTTCGGCAGCTCCATGGCCTGGGAATCGATCCAGAGCCTGGAGACCTCCTACTCGGCCTGGAACCCGCCAATCTGGCCGATCAAGGCGATGATTCCGCTCGGCAGCTTGCTGCTGTTGCTGCAGGGTATCGCCAAGCTGTTGCAAGACATTCTCGTCGCACTGGGCCGTGAGTCGGCCGGCGGCACCAAGCACGCGGAGGATGCGCAATGAGCATCGAAGTCACCACGCTGCTGTTCTTCCTGACCCTGGTATTTTTCCTGGTGCTCGGTCTGCCGCTGGCCTTTGTGCTGGGCGGCGTTTCGGTGGTGTTTCTTTATTTCACTTGGGGCGTGGATGCCTTCTACATGGTCGCCTCGCAGATGTGGGGCACTATGGAAAGCTTCACCCTGGTGGCCATTCCGCTGTTCGTGTTCATGGCCATGCTGCTCGAACGAACAGGCGTAGCACGCGATCTCTACCGCATGATGCATCTGTGGTGCGGAGGGATGCGCGGCGGACTGGCGATCGGCACGCTGGGCATTTGCGCGGTGTTCGGCGCCATGGTCGGCATCAGCGGCGCAGCGGTGGTCGCGATGGGTACCATCGCGTTGCCAGCGATGCTCGAACGCGGTTACGACAAGCGTATGGTGCTGGGCTGCATCAACACCGGCGGCGGCTGGGGCATTTTGATTCCGCCGAGCATCATGATGATTCTCTACGCGATGATCAGCGGCCAATCGGTCGGCAAGATGTTCGCCGCAGGCGTTCTGCCGGGGCTGTTGCTGGTCACGCTGACGGTCACTTACGTGTTGGTACGCAGCTACCTGCAGCCGCACCTGGCACCGGCATTGCCGAAGGAAGAACGCGGCACCTGGCCGGAGAAATTCAGGGCAGTGCGCGCCGTGCTGCTGCCGATCGGCATCGTGGTGATGGTCCTCGGCTCGATCATCGGTGGCCTGACAACGCCGACCGAGGCTGCCGCCATGGGCGTGTTCGGCGCGCTGATTTCCGCCGCCGTGTACCGCAAGCTGAACTGGCCGATCCTGCAGGAAGCGGCGATTCGCACCTTCAAGCTCACCGGCATGATCGCCTGGATCCTGTTCGCGGCCCACGCGTTCAGCTCGGCGTACCAGGGCATGGGCGCACAGTCGCTGATCGAAGGGCTGATGATGGATCTACCGGGCGGCCGCTGGGCGATCGTCATCTTCATGATGGCCATCGTGTTCGTCATGGGCATGCTGCTCGATCCGGTCGGCATCATGCTGATCACCTTGCCGGTGTTCCTGCCGATCATCGCCTCGCTGGGCTTCGATCCGATCTGGTTCGGCGTGCTGTTCGTAATCAACATGGAAATCGGCTACATGACGCCGCCCTTCGGGTTCAACCTGTTCTACCTCAAAGGCATCGTCCCGCCCGGCATTACCATGAAGGACATTTACTGGTCGGTCATCCCCTTCGTGATCGTCAATATCATTGGCATGGGCATCATCATGCTCTTTCCGGAGATCGCGACCTATTTGCCGAACACGCTGTTCTGATGCCGCAGCTGTAACGAAAAAGCCGGAGCAGATGCTCCGGCTTTTTTGTGCGTGTCGATCAGATGATATTGGCGTAATCCGCTTCGATCCGATCAAGACTCAGGTGGTTGAGGAAGTTGGAAAAGCACATCCAGGCCGAAAGCGCGTTCAGGTCCTGAAATTGCTGCGGCAGGTACTTGGGCGGCACGACCATGCCCTCCTCCACCAACTGGCGTAGCGTACGCATATCTTCCAGCGTGGTTTTGCCGCAGAACAGCAGCGGGATCTGTTCCAGCTTGCCCTTGCGCACCGCCAGTTGGATGTAGTTGTAGATCATGATGAAGCCCTTCAGATAGGACAGGTCCTTGGTGAAGGGCAGGCCATCGGGCGTCGAACCGCGGAAGACCCGACTGGCATTTCCGTAGCTGTCGTCGTTGGAATAGCCCTGCTCGCGAAAGAAGCCGAACACATCGAGAAAATCGGCGCCCTCCTCTGCCATGTGAATGGCGCGGGTGCGGTTGGTCAGCTTGCGCAAGCGGGTCGGGTACGAGGCGAAGGCAATCACTTCCATCAGAATCGCCAACCCTTCCTGGGTCACTGTGGACGACGGTGGCCCCTTGGCCAAGAAGGTGCAGATTGGCTGATTCTGGCCGTTGAGCGTTGTGCCTACATGCACCAGGCCTTCGTGGACCTCCAGCGCCCGCACGTCGCGTTCGTTGAACATCGCATCGCTGCGGATCTTGATGTAGTCGGCACCGGCGGCCGCATCGGCGAGAATGCCGTCGGACTCGAAGACACGGATAACGCCTTCGCCTTCGCCAAATACCAGGTCGAGTCGCTTCTGCAGCATGTCCACCGCTTGCGGCGCACTGAGGGTTTTGGCTTCGTCTTTGAGATCGCCACGGTCGGCGATGTTGTTGAGGTAATCGGAGAGCATCAAGCCGAGGTCGGCGAGCGTAGGATCGCCAGCATGGAAAGCATCCGAGGCGGCGCCGTAGAGCTCCTGCGAGATCAGCCCGAAATCCGCGGTGCCGCGTGCCTCGAGCATGCGGATCACCATGCGGTATTCCTTGCACATGCGCCGCATGATCTGCCCGACCGGGTTGAACTGGCCCAGCTGACGGGTGATGTCACGCTCGATGTTCTGGAATTCTTCTTTCTTGGCGCTGGAATCGAACGCCAGCGGCCGACCTTCGTAATAGGCGCGATCGACCTTCGGAAGCTCACGCCCCCCAGCAGCGAAAAAGCCCTGACGGACATTGTCGTCCCACTTCACCGCATCGAGCACCCGCACCGGGGTTTGTGCCTCCACGATGCGGTCGGACAGGCCGCGCACCGTGAGTTGGTATTCATCCAGGTTGTTACGGCTGTTCATCCGTACCTCGTCAGTGATGATCCCGAGCCTTCAACTTATACACCAGCGGACCTTCGCGATCCGTGCCCGGTTCGCGAACCGGGCCGATGCAAGCCGGTAGCGGACTCGCATCGTTGGGCGCTGAATCGCAGGGTTACACCCGCTTTACGGGTAGGCAATCCTTCGCGTTCAGCTTGCACCACCGAATCCCCGCGATCCGCGCACGGGCCCGACGTAGAGCAGTTGCAACCCGCCGGCGGCATTCGGCGGGTTTCACCCGCCCTATCTGCAAGCGCTTTGGCGCCGATGCCTTACTCGACTGCGACCGAGAATGATCCGACCGTTAAACCTCGGGACGCATATGCGGGAACAGGATCACGTCGCGGATCGATGGTGAATTGGTCAGCAGCATCACCAAGCGGTCGATACCAATGCCCTCGCCGGCCGTCGGCGGCATGCCGTATTCCAGCGCTCGGACGAAGTCGGCGTCGAAGTGCATGGCTTCGTCGTCGCCGGCATCCTTGTCGCGAACCTGCGCATGGAAGCGTTCGGCCTGATCCTCAGCGTCGTTAAGCTCTGAATACGCATTGGCGATCTCGCGACCACCGATGAACAGCTCGAAGCGGTCGGTGACACTCGGATCGTCGTTGCTGCGACGCGCCAGCGGCGAGACTTCGAACGGATAGCGAGTGATGAAGTGTGGCTGCTCTAGCTTGTGCTCGACCAGTTCCTCGAAAATCATCACCTGCAGCTTGCCCAGGCCTTCGAAGCCGAGCACCTTGGCGCCGGCCTTTTTAGCGATGGCGCGCGCGGTGTCGACGTTCTGCAGATCGGCGGCGCTGATGTCCGGGTTGTATTTCAGGATCGAATCGAACACCGAAAGCCGCACAAACGGCTCGCCGAAGTGGAACAGCTTGTCGCCGTAAGGGACGTCGGTGGTGCCGAGGACCAACTGCGCCAGCTCGCGGAACAGCTCCTCGGTCAGGTCCATGTTGTCTTCGTAATCGGCGTAGGCCTGGTAGAACTCGAGCATGGTGAACTCGGGGTTGTGCCGGGTCGAAACGCCTTCGTTACGGAAGTTGCGGTTGATCTCGAAGACCTTTTCGAAGCCGCCGACTACCAGACGCTTGAGGTACAGCTCCGGCGCGATGCGCAGGAACATCGGCAGGTCCAGTGCATTGTGGTGAGTCTCGAACGGCTTGGCCGCCGCACCGCCCGGAATGGTCTGCAGCATCGGCGTCTCGACTTCGAGGAAGTCGCGCTCGTTGAGGAACTTGCGGATGTGCCCGATTACCTGCGAACGCACCCGGAAGGTGTGGCGGGTTTCCTCGTTGACGATCAGGTCGACGTAGCGCTGACGGTAGCGCTGCTCGGTGTCGGTCAGGCCGTGGTGCTTGTCCGGCAGCGGCCGCAGCGACTTGGTCAGCAAGCGAACATCGGTCATCTCGACATACAGGTCGCCCTTGCCCGAACGCGCCAAGGTGCCTTCGGCCGCGATGATGTCGCCCAGGTCCCAGTGCTTGATGGCTTCCAGCGTCTCGGCCGGGAGCGTCTTGCGATTGACGTAGACCTGGATACGTCCGGTCATGTCCTGCAGCACCATGAAGGCGCCGCGGTTGAGCATGATGCGACCGGCCACCTTCACCGGGATTGCCGCTTCTGCCAGCTCTTCCTTGGTCTTGTCCGCGTATTTCAGCTGCAGGTCGTTGCAATAGCTGTCGCGACGGAAGTCATTGGGGAAGACGTCGCCCTTGGCGCGCTCGGCGGCAAGCTTTTCCTTGCGCTGAAGGATCAGGCTGTTTTCTTCCTCTTGGATGGCGTGCTGGTTCAGCGGTTGTTCGCTCATGGTCACTTATTCCGTCGCGTGGGTCGTCTCGACCCATGAATTGGCTAGCTGTTGTCTGATGGCCGTGCAGGCTGGAACTGATTTGGAACGGTTTTCAGTAGGGTGGGCTTCAGCCCACCAACGCCCGAGCCATGTTCTGGTGGGCTGAAGCCCACCCTACCGTCATTTCGCGCTCATGCACGACGTGGCTTACAGGCCCTGTTTCAAGCTGGCTTCGAGGTACTCGTCAATATCCCCATCAAGCACCTTGTCGCAGTCGCTGCGCTCGACGCTCGTCCGCAGGTCTTTGATACGCGACTGATCAAGCACGTAGGAGCGGATCTGGTGGCCCCAACCGATATCCGACTTGGTGTCTTCCAGCGCTTGGGACGCCGCGTTGCGCTTCTGCACTTCCTGCTCGTACAACCTGGCCCGCAGCATTTTCATGGCGGTGTCCTTGTTGGCGTGCTGGGAGCGCTCGTTCTGGCAGCTCACCACGGTGTTGGTCGGCACGTGGGTGATACGTACGGCCGAGTCAGTGGTGTTGACGTGCTGACCACCGGCACCGGAGGAGCGATAGGTGTCGATGCGCAGGTCCGCCGGGTTGATCTCGATCTCGATGTTGTCATCGATTTCCGGCGAAACGAACACCGCCGTGAACGAGGTATGCCGGCGGTTCCCGGAGTCGAACGGGCTCTTGCGCACCAGGCGGTGCACGCCAATCTCGGTGCGCAGCCAGCCGAACGCGTATTCGCCCTTGATGTGCAGGGTGGCGCCTTTGATGCCGGCCACTTCGCCTTCGGACAACTCCATGATGGTCGCGTCGAATCCGTGCTTGTCGGCCCAGCGCAGGTACATGCGTAGCAGCATGTTGGCCCAATCCTGGGCTTCAGTGCCGCCGGAGCCGGCCTGGATGTCGAGGTAGGCGTTGTTAGGGTCCATCTCGCCGCTGAACATGCGGCGGAACTCCAGCCCTTCGAGGATGCCGCGCAGACGGTTCAGCTCGGCGGCTACGTCATCCACGGCGCTCTGATCGTCTTCTTCGACGGCCATGTCGAGCAGGTCGCGGGAGTCAGCCAGGCTGGAGGTGAGATCGTCGATGGTTTCGACGATCAATGCCAGGGTGGCACGCTCACGGCCCAGATTCTGTGCGTACTCAGGGTTGTTCCAGACGTTGGGGTCTTCGAGTTCGCGGTTTACTTCGACGAGACGATCATGCTTTTGATCGTAGTCAAAGATACCCCCGAATCGACAGGGTACGTTCGGACAGGTCCTTGATGCTGTTGAGGATCGGGTTGATTTCCATAGGTAGGCAGCTCTCAATCGGACGTTGCGAAAAGCCGGCGATTATAGCGCAGCAGGCCGCGACTGACAGCCCACGCGAGACCACCGGTGCGGCCAATGTCAAGCAAAGTCGAACGGGGCGGAAATAGCCAAGGCAGCGCTCGGGCCGCACCGACAGATATCAGGCGGAGACGCCGCGCACTTGACTCTCCAGTTCGGCCTTCAACTGGGCGTCGAGCTTGAGTTGCCGGGCCAGCTCATCCAGATAGGCGCGCTCCATGAAGTGTTCTTCGTCGACCATCAGCACGCTGGCCAAATACATTTCTGCCGCCATCTCCGGCGTCGTGGCGGCAGCAGCAACTTCCACCGGATCCAACGGTTTGTTCAGCTCCGCTTCCAGCCAGCGTTTCAACTCTGGATCATCGGTCAGTTGCGCCAACTCGGCCTCGATCATCTTGCGTTCCTGATCGTCGACATGACCGTCCGATTTGGCCGCGGCGACCAGCGCCTTGAGAATGCCGCGACTGTGCTCTTCGACCTGATCTGGAGGCAGCCGATCAACTGTTTTCGGTTCGACCTGCGTCGCGTTCGCCTGCGCCGTACCGCCCTGCTGTGCCTGCTGCGCCTGCCAATTACCGTAGGCCTTGTAAGCCAGCATGCCCAGCGCGGCCAATCCTCCATAAGTCACCGCCTTGCCGCCCAGGCGACGCCCGCCTTTGCTGCCCAGCAACATGCCGAGCGCGCCGGTCGCCAGCGCGCCACGCCCGATGCCGCCGCCTCCGCTGCCGCCTAGAATTCCCCCGAGCGGGCCACCCACTCCCGAAAGAATGTCACCGAGCGAACCGCCGCCTTGAGGTTTTGCCGTGCGCGAAACCGATCCCTGCTGCTTCTGCAACAGGTCCTGTCCGGATTTAAGCAACTGGTCGAGCAAACCGCTGGTTTTCATAAGCTGTCTCCTGCAAGGAATGGATGGAGTGGGTTCAGTCGAGCGAGTCGGGAATCTGCCGAATCGGTGTATTTCGATGAGCGGCGCGTAGGTATTGCGCAGGCCATGGCACGGCGTTGTCACGCAGATCTTCGGCGGCATGCAGCGGCCAGTAGGGATCGCGCAGCAGCTCGCGGGCCAACAGGATCAGATCGGCTTGCCCGGTGCGCAGGATGTGCTCCGCCTGAACCGCCTCGGTGATCATCCCGACGGTACCGGTGGCGATACCCGCCTCGCGCCGGACCTGTTCGGCGAACTGGGTCTGATAGCCCGGTCCCACCGGGATCTCGGCATTGGCGGCCGTACCGCCAGACGACACGTCGATCAGATCGACCCCAAGGGTTTTCAGCCGCCGCGCCAGCTCGACGGTTTCTTCGGCATTCCAGCCGTCGTGTACCCAGTCGGTTGCGGACAGACGCACAAACAGCGGCAACTCGTCCGGCCATACGGCTCTCACCGCCTGAGTCACTTCCAGCAGCAGTCGAATGCGGTTGTCGAAGGAGCCGCCGTAGCCATCCTGACGCTGGTTTGAAAGCGGCGAGAGGAATTGATGCAGCAGATAGCCGTGCGCAGCGTGTACCTCTGCGATCTTGAAGCCCGCCGCCAATGCTCGTTCGGCGGCGCGCACGAAGGCCTGAATGACGTCATAGATTCCCGCTTCGTCCAGCGCGGTGGGCACGGCATGCTCCGGGTCGAAGGCAATGGTCGACGGGCCGACCGGCGTCCAGCCACCGGCCGCGATGGGTACGCTGCCGTGCCGTCCCAGCCAGGGTTGCCAGGTGCTCGCCTTGCGGCCGGCATGGGCCAACTGGATGCCGGCGACCGAGCCCTGGGCTTCGATGAAGCGTGTAATGCGCCGCAAAGGCTCAACATGCTCATCGGTCCAGATACCCAGATCTTCCGGTGAAATCCGGCCGTTGGCCGACACAGCCGTCGCCTCGACGATCACCAGCCCCGCCCCACCCACGGCGCGGCTGCCCAAGTGCACCAGATGCCAGTCGTTGGCCATGCCGGCTTTAGCCGAGTACTGGCACATGGGGGAGACGGCGATCCGGTTGGGCAGGGTTAGCTGGCGTAGAGTGAACGGCTGGAAGAGCTGTGTCATGAAAACCTCGACTGCGTGGGATGCGTTTATGGACATCCATCAGTACAGACTGTTTCGACGAGTTTGCCCGGTCGAGGCGGCGCTGGGTGGCGAATCAGTGACGAGGTGTTGCAGGGTCGCGGAGCTCGGTCTTGCTGGCCTGGTATCGAGGGGAAAGGCCAACAGCTGCGTTTTCAAATGCATCTGAGTCGTGCCGCCCCCTCACCCCAGCCCTCTCCCTCAGGGAGAGGGGGCTTGTTCCGTGCTGGTTGTAACTCACTGCGCTGATATACCGGGCAAGGCATAAATGGCGTTTCTCGCACCGCTTCTGCGTGAACAGAGGAGGTTCGCTTGCTCCGCGAAGAGAATGACTGTTGGTGTTGATAGGCACATAGGAGCACTTTCACGGTGAAAAAAATCTCAACGGCATTGCCACATTTGGTCCAGTCCCCCTGAGGGAAAGGGCTAGGGTGGGGGGAATCCGTTAGTTATGTACCGACGCAGCGGGCATGTTCGCCAACGCAGCGGCCATTCTCGTGTTTTCAAAAATCCAAGCCGCCTTCATCAAGCCGCACGGACCGCTGGTTGGCCATCTTTGAGAATCACCAAGGCACGGCTTATGTCCGCGGGCCTCTCCCAACCTAACCAAACCCATGCGCAGCCGACCATCTGAACAACCCCGACGACCGAGCGCCAAACTCGGTCCAGTCCCCTCTCCCAGAGGGAGAGGGCTAGGGTGAGGGGGCGGCCTTTAATTCCGTACCAACGCAGCGGCCATCCCCGTCCACGCTTCAAAAATCAAGCCGCCACCAAAGCGCCAACCGCCCTCGCCCGCTCCTCGAAAAACTAAGCCGCCTCCACCTGAACCGGCACACCGTTGAGCGCGGCATTACCTGACAGGGCATCGAGCTGTCGCTCATCGGTCAGGTCGTTGGCACTGGCGCCCGGTTGGCTGCTGGCAATGGCCATCTGCACGCCGGGGCGCGCGTGCCCCCAGCCGTGCGGCAGGCTGACCACGCCAGGCATCATCTCGTCGCTGGCGGCGACCTCCACTTCGATCATCCCGACCCGCGAGCGAACCCGCACGCGCTGACCGTCGAGCAAACCAAGCCGACTCAAATCCGCTGGGTTCATCAGCAGCTGATGACGCGGTTTGCCTTTCACCAGGCGATGGTAGTTGTGCATCCAGGAGTTATTACTGCGCACATGGCGGCGACCGATCAACATCAGCTGATCCGCTTGCGGCCTGGGCGCCGAAGCGAAGCGCTGCACATCATTGAGAAACAGCTCCGGTGCCGCCTGGATACGCTGATTGGCTGTCTTCAGACGACCGGCGAGGTTCGGCTTGAGCGCACCGAGATCAAGGCCATGCGGGTGATTCCGAAGCCTGGAGAGGCTCAATTCGAAATCGCTTTTGTCACCGTACGGCCCGGCGCGCAGGCCCAAGTCGATCATCTGCTCGGGTGCGGTGGTCGGTTTGAGATCGCCACCGGTACGCGCCGAGAAAGCCTTGGCCAGCCCGACGAAGATTTCCCAGTCGTGCAATGCGCCGGCCGGCTTGGCCAGCACGGCCTCGTTGAAGCGGGTAACGTTGCGCACCGCGAACAGATTGAAAGTCGTGTCGTAATGATCGTGCTCCAGCGGCGCCGTCGGCGGCAGGATCAGGTCGGCGTAGCGAGTGGTTTCGTTGATATAGAAATCCACGCTGAGCATGAACTCCAGCCCGTCGAGCGCCTGCTCCAGCTGACGACCGTTGGGTGTGGAAAGCGCCGGATTACCCGCCACCGTGATCAGCGCGCGGACCTGCCCTTCCCCCTCGGTGAGCATCTCTTCGGCCAGCGCCGACACCGGCAACTCGCCGCCGTATTCCGGCAGGCCTGAAACCCGGCTCTGCCAGCGATCGAAGTGCCCTCCCGAGGTGTTGGCTACCAAGTCCACGGCGGGCTCGGTGCAGAGCGCGCCACCCACTCGATCCAGGTTGCCGGTCACCAAGTTGATTGACTGCACAAGCCATTGGCACAGCGTACCGAACGCCTGGGTCGACACACCCATGCGGCCGTAGCAGACCGCTTTGTCCGCCGCGGCGAAATCGCGCGCCAGCTGGCGGATCTGCTCGGCCGGCACGCCGCAGCGCGGGCTCATCGCCTCGGCCGTGAACGGCGCCACGGCGGCACGCAGTTCGTCGAGGCCATCCACCGGAAGATGACTGGTGCGGGTCAGATTCTCGTCGAACAGGGTGCTGAGCAGACCGAAGAGCAGTGCGGCGTCTTCGCCAGGGCGGACGAACAGGTGTTGATCGGCGATGGCAGCTGTTTCGCTACGGCGCGGGTCGACCACCACCAGCTTGCCGCCGCGCGCCTTCAACGCTTTGAGGCGCTTTTCCACATCCGGAACAGTCATGATGCTGCCGTTGGAGGCCAGTGGGTTGCCGCCGAGAATCAACATGAAATCGGTGTGATCGATATCAGGAATCGGGATCAGCAGGCCGTGGCCGTACATCATCAGGCTGGTCAGATGATGCGGCAGCTGATCGACAGAGGTCGCAGAAAAGCGGTTGCGGGTTTTCAGCTGACCGAGGAAGTAGTTGCTGTGGGTCATCAACCCATAGTTATGCACGCTGGGGTTGCCCTGATAAACCGCCACCGCGTTATTGCCATGGCGCTCGCGGATGTCAGCAAGACGCTCGGCCACCAGCGCGAAGGCTTCGTCCCACCCGATGGCCTGCCATTCGTCGCCGACGCGGCGCATGGGGTGGCGCAGGCGGTCCGGGTCGTTCTGGATATCCTGCAGGGCGACGGCTTTAGGGCAGATGTGACCGCGACTGAAACTGTCCTGCGGATCGCCCTTGATCGAAACGATTTGCTCATCGCGGGTTTCGATGGTCAAGCCACAAATGGCCTCACACAGGTGGCACGCACGGTGGTGCCGGGTCGTTTCGTTCATCGCAGGCTCCGGAGATTGTTCTTGTAGTCCGAACACTCTAGGCGCGCTGCAGGTGGTCAACAATCAATCAAACCGTGGCAAATGGCGCTTGATTCAGCAAGCCGATCATCAGGATCTGTTGCCGTTTCGTTCGCGACCGCGCCGGAGCCCAAACGACCGGATCACCGCGCCGCGATATGCGCCACTAGCAGCTGCACGCTTTCGCGACCACGGAATTCATTGACGTCCAACTTGTAGGCCAGATCCGCCCAGCGCACGGAGGGATTGGGCCAGATTTCGCGATCGATATTGAAGGCAATGCCGTCGAGGGTCAGGGAGCCGCATTCGCTCTTGAGCACCATTTTCAGGTGTTTTTCACCGACCAGACGCTGCTGCACCAACTGGAACACGCCATGGAACACCGGCTCGGGAAAATGCTGCCCCCAGGGCCCGGCATTGCGCAGCGCCTTGGCCAGTTCGAGATGAAACTCTTCGATGCTCAGTTGCCCGTCGGTAAGCAAGCGTCCCGTCAGATCGTCCTCGCATAGCTGCCGGCGCACCTCGGCATCGAAAGCTGCGGCGAATGCGCCGAAGTTCGCTTCCGGTAGCGACAGGCCGGCCGCCATGGCGTGGCCCCCGAACTTGCTGATCAGGCCGGGATGGCGCGCCGCCACTGCATCTAGGGCATCGCGGATATGAAAGCCCGGAACCGAGCGCGCGGAGCCTTTGAGCAAACCATCGCCTGCGTCAGCGAACGCGATGGTTGGGCGGTGATAGCGCTCCTTCAGTCGTGAAGCGAGGATGCCGATGACGCCCTGATGCCAGTCCGGCTCGAACAGGCACAGGCCGAATGGCATGTCTTCCAGCGGTAAATCCTTGAGCTGCGCCAACGCCTCGCGCTGCATGCCTTGCTCGATGCCCTTGCGATCCTGATTGAGCTGATCGAGCTGTACGGCCATGTCGCGCGCCAGCGCTTCGTCTTCGCAGAGCAGGCACTCGATGCCCAGCGCCATGTCGTCCAGGCGTCCCGCCGCGTTCAATCGTGGGCCAAGGATGAAGCCGAGGTCGGTAGAGGTGATGCGTCGATGATCGCGCCCAGCGACTTCGAGAATTGCCCGCAGTCCCGGTCGCGCCCTACCCGCGCGAATCCGCGCAAGACCTTGATGCACGAGGATGCGGTTGTTGGCATCCAGAGGCACCACATCGGCGACGCTGCCCAGCGCCACCAGATCGAGCAGCTCGGCCAGGTTCGGTTCGGCCCAACTCATGCGGGCGAACCAACCCGCCTCGCGCAAACGCGCCCGCAAGGCCAGCAATACATAGAAAATAACCCCGACCCCGGCAATGCATTTGCTGGGGAAGGCGCACTCAGGCTGGTTGGGATTGACGATGGCATCGGCGGCCGGTAGCTCGTGCCCCGGCAGATGGTGGTCGGTTACCAGCACCTTTAGGCCGGCGGCCTTCGCGGCGGCGACGCCATCGACGCTGGATATCCCGTTATCCACGGTCACCAGTAAATCCGGCTGTCGTTCAAGCGCGACGGCGACGATTTCCGGCGTCAGGCCGTAGCCATATTCGAAGCGATTCGGCACCAGATAATCGACATGCGCCGCGCCGAGCTGACGCAAGCCCAGCACGCCGACGGTGCTGGCGGTCGCACCGTCGGCATCGAAATCGCCGACGAAGAGGATGCGCTGACGCTTCTCCAGCGCCGCGACCAGCAGCTCAACCGCACCATCGATGCCCTTGAGCTGAGCGTAAGGAATCAGCCGAGCAAGCCCCTTGTCCAGTTCTGCCACCGATTGCACGCCACGCGCGGCGTAGAGGCGCGTCAGCAGCGGCGGCAAGTCGCCCAAATCGGGCAACAGTTCGGGTAGTGGACGGGGTTCGATGCGCATCTATGGCTTATCCGGCGTGAAGCGTGAAGTCGATCAGAGTGAGGTCGCGGCGCGCGCCGCCTGATCGTAAAGACCTGACATGGCACGTAGCATCCCGGCGAGACGGTGTATCTCCTCGGGATCGATGTTGAGGTTTTCGAAGGAAGCGATCAGGCATTCGCGACGGATGTCGGCGTACTCCTGGCACAGCTCACGCCCCTTGTCAGTGGTGCGATAGAACATCTCCTTGCCCTGTTTCTCGCCCTCGACCAGTCCGAGCTTACTGAGTTTCTTCAGCGCGTAGGTCACGGTGTGAGTGTCTTCGATGTTCAGCACCAGGCAGATGTCCGCCTGTCGCTTGGCGCGACCACGGCTGGTCAAGTTGTGCAGCACCATCACGTCCAGCGCATTCATTTCCACCGCGCCGGAGGCCTTCATGCAGCGCTCCATCCAGCGCATCAGCGCGGCGCTGGCAATGATGATGCCGTACTCGAGCTCGGACAATTCCTGCGACTGCTCGGCGAGATGCGCCGACGCCACGATGGGCGATCGCAACGGACGGGGGGATTTGGCGTCAACCATCTTGTGGACCATGAACTGAGGGGCGGCGGCGAGACTGGCGCCCTGGTGAATCGGGTCCGCAAGCATACAGCAATGTGCTTCGGAGAGACTGACGGGCCGCACTCGATAAATATTTATTGATAAATCATCGATAATTTATCATCGTAGTACACAGCTCTCGTTCCGACGTACCGGGACCTGTCAGACGCCAGAGAGGACCACATGAAACCCTTGCTCCTGAATTGCGATATCGGTGAAAGCTTCGGCGCCTGGACCATGGGCATGGACGCCGAGGTCATGCCCTTCATCGATTGCGCCAACGTCGCTTGTGGCTTTCATGCCTCGGACCCGCAGATCATGCGCCGTACGGTGGCGCTGGCGAAGCAGCACGACGTGCAGATCGGCGCACACCCGGCGTATCCCGATCTGGTCGGTTTCGGCCGTCGCTCCATGGCCTGCAGCCCGAAGGAGGTGGAGAACATGCTGCTCTACCAAATCGGCGCGCTGGACGGTATCTGCCGCGCCGAGGGCACTCAGGTTCGTTACGTCAAACCGCATGGCGCGCTGTACAACGACATGATGCGTCAGCCGGAACTGCTGCGCGCCGTGATGACTGCAATCGTCGCCTACGCTCCATCGCTGCCGTTGATGCTGATGTCCACCCGCGATAACAGCGCCAGCCAGGCCATGGCTGACGAGTTCGGCGTGACACTGTGGTTCGAGGTCTTCGCCGATCGCGCCTATGACGCCGCCGGAATGCTGGTCTCGCGCGCCCTGCCCGGCGCCGTCCATAAGGATGCCGATACGGTCGCTGCACAGGCCATGAGCCTGGCCAAGGGCGAAGCCCTGACTGCCAGCGACGGCAGCGCGCTAACCCTGCGCGCCGATACGCTCTGCGTGCACGGCGACAATGCGGGCTCGATCGCCGCGGTGCAGCGCATTCGCCAAGCACTGCAGGGCCTGGCGGAATGAACCCGCGAATCGAAGTCGTCAGCATCGATAGCCTGATGCTGCGCCTGTTTGACGAAATCGACGAAGCTCATATGCCCTGGCTGCTAGCGGCTGCCAGACGTCTACGCGAGGCCTTCGGTCCGGCCCTGATCGACTTGGTGTCCTCCTACACCACGCTGCTGGTGCACTACGACCTGGCACAGCTGGACGACCGCCAAGCCCGCGCATGTATCGCCGAGGCGATGTCCCAACTGCAGCCTGAGGTCAGCAGCGAGGCACGCGAGTTGCAGATCCCGGTGTGGTACGACCCGTCCGTCGGACCGGAACTCGAAGCCCTTGGCCAGCGCAGCGGCCTCGGCGTCGCCGGTGTGGTCGAGCGGCACAGTGTGCGCACTTATCACGTGTTCGCCCTGGGTTTCGCGCCGGGTTTCGCCTTCATGGGACTGGTCGATGAGATCCTCGCCAGCCCTCGTCTACAGACACCACGCAAGCAGGTACCGGCTGGAAGTCTGGGCATAGCCGACCGCCAGACGGCTATCTATCCGCTGGCATCGCCCGGCGGCTGGAACCTTATCGGCCGCAGCCCGACGCGGCTGTTCGACCGCGACCTGGACGGTTACAGCATCTGGCAGCCCGGTGATCGGGTGCGCTTCCAACCCATCGAACGCGCCGAATTCATCCGCCTCGGCGGTGACGACAGCCCATTCGAGGTGACCCCATGAGTCTGCTGATCGAACGCAGCGGTGCGCTCGCCAGCCTCCAGGACGGCGGCCGTTTCGGCGTCCGTCACTTGGGTGTAACGCAGGGCGGCGCGGCGGACTGGGTGTCTCAGGCATGGGCCAACTGGTTGCTGGGTAATTCATTGCAGGCTGCCACGGTGGAAATCACGCTGGGAAATCTCGTCCTGCTTGCCGAAGCCGGCGGCTGCCTCGCCCTGTGCGGTGCTGATCTCGGTGCCTCACTCGACGATCAGCCCATCGCGCCAGGACGCAGCTTCAGCATCCGAAAGGGCCAGCGTCTTTCTTTTGGCCAGCCTCGTCAGGGCGTGCGCGCCTATCTTGGCGCTCCTGGTGGTTTCGCCGCGCCGCAGCTGATGGGCAGCTGCGCCACTGTACGTCGCGAGGCGCTCGGCGGTTTGCATGGTGACGGGCAACTGAACCGCCCCGCATTCTCCGGAGGCTCTTTGGTGTGAGTCATGCCGCTTG
>NZ_CEXBBO010000022.1:0-81781 GCF_982611455.1 Stutzerimonas sp. | reverse complement strand
TCGGCAGGGGCTGAAGTCAGCCAGAAATACACAACTACTTCAGACCATCCCTAGTAACTCACGCAACACAAGAAGCCCGGCACTCGCCGGGCTTCTTCGTTCTGACCCTGTAGCTACCCGATCGATTCTGTACGCCACCGTAGCGCCGCCGTACAATGCCGAGCCAAACTCCCCGCTCTGCAAGGACATAACGGCCACATGCGCACCAGTCAGTTCCTGCTCTCGACCCTCAAAGAAACCCCTTCCGATGCCGTCGTCATCAGCCATCAGCTGATGCTGCGTGCCGGAATGATTCGTAAGCTGGCTTCCGGTCTTTACACCTGGATGCCGATGGGGCTCCGTGCTCTGCGCAAGGCCGAGGCGATCGTGCGCGAGGAAATGAACAAGGCTGGCGCTCTGGAAGTGCTGATGCCCGCCATTCAGCCCGCCGAACTCTGGCAGGAATCCGGCCGCTGGGTGCAATACGGCCCCGAGCTGTTGCGCCTGAAAGATCGCCACAACCGAGAGTTCTGCGTAGGCCCGACGCATGAAGAAGTCATCACCGACCTGGCACGCAACGAGCTGAACAGCTACAAGCAGCTGCCGATCAATTTCTATCAGATCCAGACCAAATTTCGTGACGAAATCCGTCCCCGCTTCGGCCTGATGCGTGGCCGGGAATTTCTGATGAAAGATGCCTATTCCTTTCATGGCGATCAGCAGTCACTGCAAGAAACCTATAACCGCATGCATGAGGCGTACTGCAACATTTTCAGCCGCCTAGGGCTGGACTTCCGCCCCGTACAAGCCGATACCGGATCGATCGGTGGCACCGGTTCGCATGAATTTCATGTCCTGGCCGACTCCGGCGAAGACGACATCGCCTTCAGCGACAGCTCCGATTACGCAGCCAATATCGAGAAGGCCGAAGCCATCCCGCGCGAAACCGAGCGAGGCGCTGCCAGCGAAGAGCTGCGCCTCGTCGACACACCGAAGGCCAAGACCATCGTCGAGCTCGTCGAGCAGTTCGATCTGCCGATCGAGAAAACGGTCAAGACGCTGGTGGTGCATGGCACCGAAGAAGGCCAACTGGTTGCACTGATCGTCCGCGGCGACCATGAACTCAACGAGATCAAGGCGGCGAATCTGACGCAGGTGGCAAGCCCAATGGAGTTCGCGTCCGATGCGGAAATTCGTGCAGCGATTGGCGCCGGACCCGGCTCGCTGGGCCCGCTGAACCTGCCGATCAGCTGCATCATCGATCGGTCGGTTGCATTGATGAGCGATTTCGCCGCTGGCGCTAACCAGGACGACAAGCATTACTTCGGCCTCAACTGGGAGCGCGATCTGCCGCTGCCCGAGGTTGCCGACCTGCGCAACGTCGTCGCTGGCGATCCGAGCCCGGACGGTGTCGGCACATTGGTGATCAAGCGCGGCATTGAGGTCGGCCACATTTTCCAACTGGGCACCAAGTACAGCGAGGCAATGAACTGCAGTGTCATGGGCGAAAACGGCAAGCCGGTAACGCTGACCATGGGCTGCTACGGTATCGGTGTATCACGCGTGGTCGCTGCGGCTATCGAACAGAATTATGACGATCGCGGCATCCTCTGGCCGGACGCCTTGGCGCCCTTCCAGATCGCTCTGGTGCCAATGAAGTATGAGAACGAAGCAGTCCGCGAAGCGACGGACAGGCTCTATGCCGAACTCACCGCTGCCGGCTACGACGTTTTACTCGACGACCGTGACAAGAAGACCAGTCCGGGCGTCAAATTTGCCGATATGGAATTGGTAGGCATCCCGCATCGCGTCGTCGTGGGCGATCGCGGACTTGCCGATGGCACCCTGGAATACAAGCATCGGCGCGATGCACAGAGCCAGGCCGTGCCCGCTGCCGATATCCTCGAGTTCATTAATTCGCGCGCCAACCGCTGACGGAAATCATGCTCAACCGACGTGTTCCAGCCTGCGCCACGCTTTGCGTGGCGCTTTTTCTTGGCGGCTGCGCCAACCAGCTGCCCCAACGCAGCGAACAGGAAGCCCGCACCGAACGTGAGCTGCTCGATCACAGCCTGCGTATCGAGGTGGGCGAGCCGCTGCTTGAGCTACCTCAACGGCGCGTTCGTGTGCTCGACCAGAAAACGTACGAAGTCACCGATTTCGAAGTGACTCGCCGCTACGACCGTTACACGCCTTACCAGGCGTGGCGCGAATTGTACGAAATACCGCTGGGCGCAGTCGCCGTGGTCGCCGGAATAGGCGCCAACGTGCTCAACGTGGCAATGCTCGGCAATCTGCCGGAAAGCGCCACGCGTGACTGGATCAGCTATGGCTTTTCCGGCCTCAATCCCTTCATCAACGTCGAGTCCAATGGTCGTTCGCAGCAAAATCTTGCCAGCCTCGATGAGCAACGCCGCGACGAACGACTGGAATATTCCAGCCTGCCCTGGGCTGAGCGCCCGGTACTGGTCACGGCAGGCTCCGAGACCCACGAACTGAGCACTGATCGCAACGGTGTGCTGCGTCTGAATCTTCTTGACGGTCCGTTCGCCGATCAGGACATCAGCCAGGTCGGCAGGCTACACCTGCAGGTCGAAGACTCGCAGGATGCTACCCGCGCCGATGCCATGTTGCTGGTCAGTCGCAGCTTGCGCGGCAAGCTTCTCGAAGCCCATGACCTGATTTTCGACGACCTCGAAGGTGACGACGTGAGTCGGTGGGTGCATCGCGTCAAGCGGCTCTCGGAACTGGGGCTGGAAGAGGAAGCCAGCGAGCTCGAGCAGAGCCTGATCGAACTGACGCGCAACGATCCCGATCTGCAGCAGGAGTTTCTACGCAGCCTGATGCAGGATGCCGGTCGTCAGGCCAGCGATCCGGGCGAAGACGGCTGATTCATCGTGACGTCTTTGCGTTACTTGTTTTGGCTGGTATTGGTCATAGCCTGGCCGGCCGCAGCGAACGTGCGCCAAGCCCCAGAGCCCGAACTGCGCGAGCTGATGCAGCGTACCGTGGCAGAAGCCGGGAGCTTTCAGGATCGTTTCGAGGCCGAGGTCTGGCTGTTGGATATGTCAACTCGGCTGAAGCGCTACATGCCCGACCCGGGGGAGCGATTAACCTTGCTGCGACTGGTCCATCAAGAAGCCAGCAAGGCGGGATTGAAGCCCGACATGGTCCTGGCGCTGATCCATGCCGAAAGTCATTTCGATCGTTTCGCCATTTCGTCCGTCGGCGCACAGGGCATGATGCAGGTGATGCCGTTCTGGAAAGCAGAGCTTGGGCGTCCGCAGGACAACCTTACCGATAACGCAACCAATCTGCGCTACGGCTGCACCATCCTCAGTTACTACCTGAAGAAAGAAAACGGTGACATCAATCGCGCCCTAGCCCGCTACAACGGCAGCCTCGGCAAAACCCGTTATCCGGCGAAGGTCATCGGCTTCTGGCAGGATTTCTGGTATGTGAAGCCCTGAACGCAGTGGTTAGCCTCAAGCGGCATAAAAAGCGCCACATACTTTGCTTGCAGCTTCGCCTTATCGGGCCAACCGCGCGAGATGTTCCTGAAGCCCTTCGGCGGTCTGCTCGCCAACCAAACTCTGGCGCACCTTGCCAGCCTCATCGACGATATAAGTCACCGGCAGCACCGCACTGCGTGGCAACTCCAGACGCTCAGCCGGGTCCACGCTGAGCACTCGGAAGCGTATGCCCAGGTCTTCGGCTGCCGTGGTCAATTCGCCACCTTGAAGCCCATCGAAATTCACCCCGAGCACGGTGATGTCATTCCTCGACTCGTCCAAGGCATTGAGTTCGGGAATTTCGGTTCGGCATGGGCCGCACCATTCCGCCCAATAATTTATTAACAGCCACTGACCCTCGAGCTGCTGCGCCGTCACATCTGCGCCGTGTTGGTCTGGTCCCCAATCCTCTTTGCAGCCAGCCAGTGCCAGACAGGCGAGCAAGCCGAGAGCCCCCATGGATCGCTTGATCATCTTTGGTTCCTTGCATAGTGCTTGTTCATACCCGCCGCGCCTGCAGCCAATCAGCGACACTGCCACCGAATAGATTCGCCTGTTCCTGCTGCAGCAGTTCCAGCGATTGGCGCAGCGTTGGATACCAGGGCTCATCAAGGTGCGCTGGCAGCGCCTGCATTCCCGAGAGCGGCCAGGGGTTATGGCGCAACAGCCGGTCGAAGCTGTAATGGTTCAGGTCGCGACACAGCACCCAACCGGACGATCCGGTCCGGCAGACAAGTTGCTCCCGCTCGAAGAATTCGAATATTTCGTCCCACTCATCTTCTGGCAGCTGCCAGCCGCTTCGATGCGCATCGCGCAGGCGCACCTCGCGCCCGGCCTGGTGATTTTCATAAAGCACCCTCAGCAAACCGAGCATTACCAACAAACGCGGAACCGATCGACGCCGCCACTGCTGCGACGAAGACAGGCCGCACACCAGCTCCGCACCGAACAGCACGATCATCCAGGAAAGATAAACCCAGAGCAGAAACAGCGGCACCGCCGCGAATGCCCCGTAAATCAGCTGATAGCTAGGAAAATAACTCACATACAAACCGAACATCTGCTTGGCCGCCTCGAACAGGACCGCGGTAAAGACGCCACCGACAAGCGCGTGACGCAGGGGCACGCGAGTGTTGGGCACGGCTGCGTAGATCAGCGTAAACGCCGCGATACTGAGCACCAGCGGCATCGCCTTGAGTATGGTGCGCACGCCTATCAGCGCATGCGGGCCGGAAATCAGCGACAGCGAGGTGATATAGGTACTCATGGCAAACCCCGCACCCAGCAACAGCGGGCCGAGGCTGAGAATGGCCCAGTACAACAGGAAGCTCGACATTCCACGGCGAGGCTGTCGCACCCGCCAGATGACGTTGAAGGCTTTCTCGATGGTCAGCAGCATCATCAGCGCGGTCGCCATCAGAAACCCGACACCGAACCAGGTCAGCTGCCTTGCCTGATCAGTGAACGCGACCAGATATTCCTGAATGGTTGCGCCCGTCGAAGGAATGAAGTTACTGAAGATATACATCTGGATCTGCTCGCCAACGCCTTGAAACGCCGGGATTGCCGAGAGCATGGCGAAGGTGACCGTCATCATCGGCACCACCGCGAACAAGGTGGTGTACGTCAATGCAGCTGCGCTGTGTGGGCCGCGGTCCGCTAGAAAGCGCTGCACCAGGAAACGGCCGAACTCCATGAAATCGTTGATCCGTTGCTGCATTCCATCCCCTCGGTGACGAAATCACTATCGTCGGCTGTCGGCTGTCGGCTGGCTCGGCAAGCTTGTGACAATCGAAGCCTACCTGTTGCTGACAGCCGCTTGCGACCAGCGTTTCAGGCCTCGCTGCATTGAAGGTTAGAATGGCCAACTACACTGGCGCGAAGCAACCACAAATGACCGAACTGACCTTCTATCACAATCCACGCTGCTCGAAATCACGCAGCGCGCTGGAGCTGCTCGAAGCCCGCGGGCTCAACCCCACCGTTGTCCGTTACCTGGAAACGCCACCCTCCGCCGCCGAGCTCAAGCATATCCTGACCCGCCTGGGCATCGGCCCGCGGCAGTTGCTGCGCAGCGGTGAAGACGAATACAAAACCCTTAACCTGGCCGATCCAACCGTCACCGACACGCAACTCATCGACGCGATGGTCGCGCATCCGCGACTGATCGAGCGGCCGATCCTGGTAGCTGGCGATGTGGCGGTGATCGGCCGACCGCCAGAGAAAGTGCTGGAGATACTGCCATGAGCGCACCGTACATTCTGGTGCTGTATTACAGCCGCCACGGCGCCACGGCCGAAATGGCACGACAAATCGCTCGCGGTGTCGAGCAGGTCGGTTTCGAAGCGCGGCTACGTACCGTGCCGGCAATCTCTACGGAATGCGAAGCCGTGGCGCCGACGATTCCGGAGCAGGGCGCGATCTATGCGACGCTCGACGACCTGAAGAACTGCTCCGGCCTAGCGCTAGGCAGCCCGACCCGTTTTGGCAACATGGCCGCTCCGCTGAAATACTTTCTCGACGGTACCAGCGGCCTCTGGCTGACTGGAGAGTTGGTGGGCAAGCCCGCCGGCGTATTTACCTCGACCGCCAGCCTGCACGGCGGCCAGGAAACTACTTTGCTCTCCATGCTGCTGCCTCTGCTGCACCACGGCATGCTGATACTCGGCCTGCCATACAGCGAGAACGCATTGCTGGAGACCCGAGGTGGCGGTACCCCCTACGGCCCTAGCCATCACGCTGGCGCAGACGGCAAGCGTCTACTGGATGAGCATGAAATAAACCTCTGCCGCGCATTGGGCCATCGCCTCGCGCAAACCGCCAAACGTTTGGAGAATGCCCGTGGCTAGAAAGCCCAAACCGCTGCCTTCGCTGGAATGGCTGACACCGCGCGTGAAACTCAGCCGGGCGGTCAGTTTGGCTAGCTTCATCGGCCTGGCCGCACTACTGGTCATCTGGAATCTGGCTTTTGCCGACCTGCACGGTGCGCGCACCTGGGTGGTGATCAGCATCCAGCTAATTCCGCTTCTGTTGGTCGCCCCGGGGATGATTTCCGGCAGTCCTCGTGCCCATGCCTGGACCTGCTTCATCGTCAACCTGTACTTCATCCAGGGCGTGCTGGCCGCCATCAACCCGACTCGGATGGTCTACGGCTGGCTGGAAGCGATCATCAGCCTGACGCTGTTTATCAGCGCCCTGCTCTACACCCGCTGGGCTTATCAATACGAACGCAAAGCAATGGGTGAAAGCTGAGGCAAGCTTGGAAATCTCGCGAACCCTTCATCACGCCGTAGGGTGGGCTTCAGCCCACCAGTTCGGCGTTCGGTTGCACCCTCGGCGGAGCGCAACAGCTTGCAGCCAGTCTTTTACCAGCCGAGGGTTTCCTTGAGAAAGGGAATGGTCAGCTTACGCTGCGCCTGCAGTGACGCCTGATCGAGTCGATCGAGCAATTCGAATAGCGCGCTCATGTTGCGCGCGCCACGCGTGAGGATGAAGCGACCGACATCATCCGGCAGGTTCAGGCCGCGTCGCGAAGCGCGAAGCTGAAGAGCGCGCAGCTTGTCCTCGTCGGAAAGCTCCTGCAGTTGGAATACCAACGAAAGACTCAAACGCGACTTGAGGTCCGCTAGCTGCACCGCAATTTCTCGCGGTGAAGCATCGGCGGCGAGCAATAGACGCCGACCACTGTCACGCAGCCGGTTGAATAAATGGAAAAGCGCTTCCTCCCAGACCGGATCGCCCGCCACCGCATCCAGATCATCCAGACATACCAGCTCGCTCTGTTCCAAGTTGTCCAGCAGCGCCGGTCCATATTCGGCGACCTCGGAGAGCGGCAGGTAGACCGCCAGTTCACCTCGCTGCTCGACCCGCAAACAGGCGGCTTGCAATAGGTGGCTGCGCCCAACGCCGGCATTGCCCCAGAGATAGATCAGCTCGTCGGTCCAGCCAGCCTCGGGCGAACATACGCGCTCGACATAGCCCAGCGCGGCAGCATTGGCGCCCGGATAGTAATTAGCGAAGGTGGCATCGTCGCGTAGACGAATACCCAGAGGAAGCTGAACAGGTTTCATGTTTGGCTGGGTGGTTCGACCGGCGGCTCTGCGTAAAGATCGGAGAGTTTATAGAGATCATGTACGTGACGCAGCAGAACCATGATCACCGCCGCCACCGGTAGTGCCAGCAGAACCCCGGTAAAACCGAACAATTGCCCACCCGCCAGCACCGCGAAAATCACCGCGACCGGATGCAGCCCGATCCGATCACCCACCAGTAGCGGCGTCAGCAGCATGCCCTCGAGCATCTGTCCGACGGTGAACACCGCCGCAACGCCCAGCAACGGATAGGGCTCCAGACCGAACTGGAACAGCACCGCGATGATGGCTGCTGCGATACCGACCACGAACCCCATGTAAGGCACGATGCTCGCGAGACCAGCCAACACTCCGATCAACAACCCCAGCTCGACACCGACCAGCATCAGCCCGACGGAATAGACAACCGCCAGCGCCAGCATCACCAATAACTGGCCACGCAGGAAGGCTCCGATGACCTCATGGCATTCGCGCATCAGCGCCATGACGGTCTCCTCACGCCGCCTGGGCAGCAACGACCGCAACTTGGCCATGATCAGATCCCAGTCGCGCAGCAGGTAGAAGCAGACCACCGGCACCAACAGCAGATTGGCCAGCCAGGCCAGCCAGGCCAGCAAAGCGATGCTCGATGCAGTCGCCTGGCTGAGGATCACCGCTACCACGTCCTTTGTGCTGCCCAGATTTTCGGAAAACGCACTCTTTAGCTGATCGAAGCGCCAGAAATTCTCGTCGAGACCAAACTGCATCTGCACCCAGGGCAGCGCCGTCAGTTGCAGCCAATCGAGCCCCTGGGGTGCAAGCTGATAAAGGTGCATCAGCTGTTTGCCAAGCATCGGCACCAGCACCAACAACAACAGCAAGCACAGCAGAATGAACAGCGCAAAAACCACAATCACGCCCCAGGTCCGGGACAGCTTCCAGCGCTCCAGACGATCAACCAGAGGATCGCCCAGGTAGGCCAGCAGGATGCCTACTAGAAATGGCGAAAGGATTGGCGAAAGCTGATAAATCAACCAGCCGAGCAGCAACAATGCCGCCAGCCATAACCAGCGGTTGGTGTGAGTGATCGTCATGTTCAAGACGCCTTGCTCCAAGATGATTCGCAGGCTGTAGGACCGCTGCAGGCGAAAGGGATAAGTTGAATCGCCGTCGAGGTGTAAGTTCAGCGCGCGGTGCACACGAGCAAGGCGCCCCGGTTTCAGCGTTACCAGCGGTAGCGCAGCACCTCGCCCTTATCCAACTGCGGTGGCTGTTCGGCAGCAGGTTGACCCGGCTGTTCAAGCGGTGCCTCGGCATCAACCGGTTGCGCCTCGATTTCATCGGCAGGTATTTCCTGCAAACGCGCCAGTGCCAGCTGTGCGCGCAGTTGCTCAGGGCTGGCATTGAGGCGATACACCAGACGATCGTTTTCGACACGCTGCAGGCGAGCGTCGAAGGGTTCGAGCAGGCGATCCAGTTCGGCAAACCGCTCGACATCGGCGCCCAACACTTCAAGCGTAATCTCCGCTGTCTCGCCAGGCGCGACGCGGTATTGCGGGGCGAGGAACTTGCTGACCGCAAGCATCACGGCATCGGCCAAGGCGGCCCGGCTGTCGCCGTTCGTCTTGCCCTGCGTTTGCTTGTCGCCGAGCCAGAGTCGCCAATTCGCTTCCCAGGTTTCGCCGGATTGCCTGGCCATCACGGCTAGCAGCCCATCTGCATCGTAACGTTCGGACGCCTCGCGAAGCGCTTGCGGATCCGTCGACCCAACCGTCTCGGCAGTGGCCGCGAGTTGCTCGCTAAGATCGGCGAGCGGCAAACGCAGCGGCAAACCCCGATGGCTAGCAGCCGCTTGCAAGTCGGCAGAACCCTCCTGGGCATCACCGACGAGCTGCGAGCCGTTAGGCGACTCTCCAAGCCACCAGGTCAGAATGCTCGGACGGTCCGCGCCCCACAATGACAGACCGGCTGATCGCAGAGCGCGCTCGGTAGTGATCGGGTCAAAATTCACCACCACTGCATTGTCTTCGTAAGCGTATCTACCTATCAGCTGCTGCGGATCCTTGCGCAATTGCGCAACGGCCGCCTGATCCGTCTCGGCGTTACCCGTCAGGCGCAGTACCAGTGTGTCGAAGGCCTTGCGCAATGCCTCTTCGCGCTCTGCCGGCTGCTGGCTGGCAACCGGTTCGCGTACCTGGTACAGATCGCTGAGAGGTGCAGCCATGCCTGGAACGGCAACGATTGCGCAGCAGAGGGCCAATAGGGGAGGAATAAGACGCATGAAAGTACTCGCTGGCTGGCCAATCATGGGGAGCCCGCCGGTCGCGCGGAGGCAACCGGGTTCGGCCACGGTGAATCAAGCGTTATACCTTAAACAGGCGTCTGAATCGGGGCAACCGCCACACATATGAGTTGAGCAACGAGCGCCAAAGTCCATGCAGTTTTTTGCAGGCATGCCCTGCGAGATCGCGCGGGATGGCCGCTATGCGGCAAGCCTGATAAAATCGCGCGCTTTCCCAGACCGGTCCGGCGTCCTCGCCGCGTCGAGACAACAGCCTCGTTCCGACCCGGTCGCCCGCACTCTCCTCACAGGTCCGGATTTTTTATGAGCAAGCAACCTTCCATCAGCTACAAGGACGCCGGTGTCGACATCGATGCAGGCGAAGCGCTGGTCGAACGCATCAAGGGTGTTGCCAAACGCACCGCGCGTCCTGAAGTCATGGGCGGTCTGGGCGGTTTCGGCGCGCTCTGCGAAATCCCGGCTGGCTACAAACAGCCCGTGCTGGTGTCCGGTACCGATGGTGTCGGCACCAAACTGCGCCTGGCGCTGAATCTGAACCGTCACGACAGTATCGGCCAGGATCTGGTCGCCATGTGCGTCAACGATCTGGTGGTGTGTGGTGCCGAGCCACTGTTCTTTCTCGACTACTACGCCACCGGCAAGCTCAACGTCGACATCGCCGCCACCGTGGTCACCGGCATTGGCGCCGGCTGCGAACTGGCCGGCTGCTCGCTGGTCGGTGGCGAGACCGCCGAGATGCCCGGCATGTATGAAGGCGAAGATTACGATCTCGCCGGTTTCTGCGTCGGCGTGGTGGAAAAGAGCGAAATCATCGATGGCTCAAAGGTTACCGCTGGCGATGCACTGATCGCTCTGCCCTCCTCCGGTCCGCATTCCAATGGCTACTCACTGATCCGCAAGATCATCGAAGTCGCTGGGGCCGATATCGAGAACATCCAGCTCGACGGCAAGCCGCTCACTGAACTGCTGATGGCGCCGACCCGCATCTACGTCAAGCCGCTGCTCAAGCTGATCAAAGACACTGGCGCGATCAAGGCCATGGCCCATATCACTGGCGGCGGATTGCTGGACAACATTCCGCGTGTACTGCCCGATAACAGCCAGGCCGTGATCGACGTCGCCAGTTGGCAACGTCCAGCCGTATTCGACTGGCTGCAACAGCAGGGCAACGTCGACGAGCACGAAATGCACCGTGTACTCAACTGTGGCGTCGGGATGGTCATCTGCGTGGCGCAAGATCAGGTCGAGACGGTTCTCGCAAACCTGCGCAGCTCCGGCGAGTCGCCGTGGGTTATCGGTGAAATCGCATCGGCTGGCGAGGGTGCCGAACGCGTCTTGCTGAACAACCTGAAAAACCACTGATGAGCGCGCCATGCAATGTCGTGGTGCTGATCTCAGGGTCCGGCAGCAATCTTCAGGCCTTGATCGACAGCCTCGGCGAGGGCAACCCGACACGTATCTGCGCGGTCATCTCGAATCGCGCCGAAGCGTTGGGACTGCAGCGCGCACAAGCAGTCGGCATTGCTACCCACGTCGTACGACACAGTGACTTTGCCGACCGTGAAGCCTTCGATGCGGCATTGATGGAAATCATCGACACGCACGAGCCGCAACTGGTGGTGCTGGCCGGCTTCATGCGTATTCTCACGGCGGGCTTCGTTCGCCGCTACCAGGGCCGCCTGCTGAACATCCATCCATCTCTGCTACCGAAGTACAAAGGGCTGGACACCCACCGCCGTGCACTCGAAGCGGGTGATCTTGAGCACGGCTGCAGCGTGCATTTCGTCACCGAGGAGCTTGATGGTGGCCCCGTGGCAATACAAGCCGCATTCACCATCGACCCTGACGAAAGCATCGATACGCTGACCAGTCGGGTTCACGCGGCCGAGCACATTATCTACCCGTTGGCCGTTCGCTGGTTCGCTGAAGGCCGCTTGCGCCTTGCCGAGCAAGGCGCGATGCTGGACAACATTCCGTTGCCGACTACCGGCCATCTGTTACGAATCTAGGAGATATTATGCGTCGCGCCTTGCTGCTCGCTCTCGCCGCACTGGCCTTGCCGGTTCAGGCTCTGGAGCTCAAACCTTTCTCCGCCAGTTACACCGCCGACTGGAAACAGGTGCCTGTCAGCGGCACCGCACAGCGCAGCCTGGAAAAACTCGACGGCGATACCTGGCGGCTGGATTTCGAAGCTTCCATGCTGGTGGCCAGTTTCAATGAGCGCAGCACGTTCAGTATCGAAGGCGAAACCTTGGTGCCGCAGAGCTACCGCCTCAAGCGCAGCGGGCTTGGCAAGGGAAAGACGATCAAGCACGACTTCGACTGGGCCGCCAAACAGGTAGTGGGTGAAGATCGCGGCGATCCGGTCAAGCTGCCGCTCAACCGCGGTTTGTTGGACAAATCCACCTATCAGATCGCTCTGCAGGAGGCTGTGGCGGCTGGCGAGAAGAGCATGAGCTATCAGGTCGTCGATGGTGATGAGATCGAAACCTATGACTTCCGTGTACTCGGCGAAGAGAAAGTCAGCACTAAAGCCGGCCAGGTCGATGCGATCAAGGTCGAGCGAGTGCGCGATCCGACTCAGAGCAAGCGCCAAACGATTCTCTGGTTCGCCACCGACTGGGATTACCTGCTGGTGCGCTTGCATCAGATCGAGAAAGACGGCAAGGAATATCAGATCATGCTCGAAGAAGGCACTGTCGACGGCAAAGCCGTAAAAGGTAACTGATCCCCTGCGCCGGCCTGCCGGCGCAGCACTACCCGCCGCCACCACGAGTCTGTTCATGACCGCTTCCCGTGTCCTGCTGTTCGCCTTGCTACCGATTTTCGCCGGCTGTCAGTCGCTGTCATGGAACGATGAGCCTCCGGCGCCGCCAACCGAGCGGCTGCAGGGCGAAGTCACGCAGGCCGATGGCAAGTTACTGCTGCGCACTTGCCAAGGCCAGCGCAGCCTGGAGCTGCTGGATACCGGCACGACAGGCCTGCCGGACGATGCGCAGGTGCTTTTGGCGGACGGCGGCCAACCGTTGTTCGCAGACGTCCGTGGCAGTCTGATTTCACGACCCGACGGCAAGGGCCAGCTGCAGCTGAGCCAGGTCTATCGACTACAGGCCGAAGGTCCGGGCTGCAGTGCACCTGATTTCAAACAATTGATGCTGCGGGCTGGCGGCCACGAGCCGGGCTGGAGCCTGCGTATCACCCGTCAGGGCATGCTGCTCGAACGTCCTGGCCAACCACCGTTGGCCGTGCCCTATCTCGAGGAGCAACTACCCAGCGGTCAAACCAGTTTCAGCAGCGAAGCCAATAACCAGCGACTCAACCTCTGGGTCGCCCCGCAGCGCTGCATTGATACCGCCACTGGCGCTGTCAGCCACCTGACTGCCGAACTTCGCCTTGACGACCAGACCCTGCGTGGCTGCGCCTATTACGGCGGCGCGCGCAACGACTGAACTTATCGAAGCGCGTTGCTGCGCGCCTATTGACGTTTCGAAGACCCCAACAATGAATGACGCCCTGACCCTGCTGCAGCCCTACCCATTCGAAAAACTCCGTGGCCTGCTCGCCGACGTACAACCAGCGGCCGACAAGCGCCCTATCGCCCTTTCGATCGGCGAACCGAAACACCGCTCGCCGGATTTCGTTGCCCAGGCGCTGGCCGACAACCTCGACCAGTTGGCGGTGTATCCAACTACGTTGGGCATTCCCGCGCTACGCGAATCGATCGCTGGCTGGTGCGAACGCCGCTTCGGCTTGGCTGAGGGCGCAATCGACCCAGCGCAGCACGTGCTACCCGTCAACGGCACCCGCGAGGCACTGTTCGCCTTTACCCAGACCGTGGTCAATCGCGGACCGGATGCATTGGTGGTCAGCCCCAACCCCTTCTACCAGATCTATGAAGGTGCGGCCCTGCTGGCCGGCGCGACACCGCATTACCTGCCGTGCAACGTCGAGAATGGTTTCAACCCGGACTTCGACGCGGTCTCGGCCGATACGTGGAAGCGCACACAGATTCTTTTTCTCTGCTCACCTGGCAACCCTACCGGCGCCCTGGTGCCGCTCGACACCCTGAAGAAGCTGATCGCATTGGCCGATGAGCACGATTTCGCTATCGCCGCCGACGAGTGCTACAGCGAATTGTATTTCGATGAAAACCAGCCGCCGGCAGGTCTGCTGACGGCATGCGCAGCGCTCGGTCGCGATGATTTCAAGCGCTGCGTGGTGTTCCACAGCCTGTCCAAACGTTCCAACCTGCCCGGCCTGCGCTCCGGCTTTGTCGCGGGTGACGGGGAGATTCTCAAGGCCTTCTTGCTTTATCGCACCTATCACGGCTGCGCCATGCCAGTGCAGACGCAACTGGCCAGCATCGCCGCCTGGAACGACGAAGCGCACGTACAGGCTAACCGCCAGATGTACCGGGAAAAATTCGATGCGGTGCTGGATATCCTCGCACCGGTAATGGATGTACAGCGTCCCGATGGCGGCTTCTACCTTTGGCCGAAGACGCCTATCGACGACCAACGTTTTACCCGCGAGCTCTTCGCGCGCGAACACGTGACCGTGGTACCCGGCTCTTATCTGTCACGTGAAATCGACGGATTCAGCCCAGGGGCTGGCCGGGTTCGCATGGCACTGGTCGCGCCGCTCGCAGAATGCATCGAGGCCGCCAAGCGAATCCGCGATTTCGTCGCCACGCTGTAATGCCGGAGCCGGACGCTACGGCGTCCGGCGGGCAACTCAGGCGACGCCCGGCGGAATTTTGTCCTTGCCGTAATCCCGCAGTTTTTCCAGATTCTCTGGCTTCATGTGTTCAGGAATGTCCGCTGTGGTTGAATCATCACGCTTGTCATGATCATCCACGTCCGGCTTTTCTGGCTCGTTCATGCTGCCCTCCGTCAGATCGCGTTCTCTTCCCAGATCAGCTCGCCCTCGTCGTTGATCTCTCTCACCTTGGTCAGCGCCGCCTCGGCAGCGACATCCGCTTCCGAGGCAAGATCGAAACGCCGACCGTTGGCGACCTTGACCACATGGGCATTTTCATCCGTGCCACGGCGCTTCACAGCGATCACTGCCTCGAATGCGTCCTCGGCGGGCACCGCGGACGAAATGGCTTCATAGTTCTCGAAATGCTTGCGTGCCATACATGACCTCATCGTTGCGACTGTCATCAATGGACAACGCTCGAAGGGAAAAAGGTCGAACGGCTTCGAGACCCTGCAGCTGAACCGAGAGCCGCCGACGCGACTCCCATCTTTAACGTCATCACCGGGAGCCCAGCCATGCCCATGAATGAGATCTACAGCGCTAGCGCACCCTCGCGTGCGGAGGTGGACGCTCTGGAAGGCTTCACCCTGCTCGAATTCGGCACCGCCTGGTGCGGCCATTGTCGTGCGGCGCAGCCATTGCTAGCCGCTGCCATGGCCGAGCGCGACATTCGCCACCTGAAGGTCGAGGATGGTCCGGGGCGAGCGCTGGGCCGCTCTTTTCGCGTCAAGCTTTGGCCAACCTTGATTCTCATGCGCCAAGGGGAGGAGCTGGGGCGTGTTGTGCGTCCTACCAGTACCTCGGTCATCGAGGAGCTACTCAGCCATACGGATAATGCCGCGAGCTAGCGAGCCCCCTGCCCGTCAGGCCCTAACACCAAGCCAGATTAGTGCTGGTCCTGGCCCTCCAGGCGGCAGGCTTTGTCTCGTCATGGCATAATTCGCGACCCCAGTTTGGCCGAGGAGCGCGGAGCCCGTCATGCCCGATCGAAACAAAGGACTGTGTCTGTACGGCATCAAGGCCTGTGACACGATGAAAAAAGCCCGCACCTGGCTCGATGAGCAGGGGCTAAGCTATAGCTTTCATGATTACAAGAGCGCCGGCATCGACCGCGCCCACCTGGAAACCTGGTGCGAAGAACATGGTTGGCAGACCGTACTCAACCGTGCAGGCACCACCTTCCGCAAGTTGGACGACGCGCATAAGGCAGACCTCGATCAGGCGAAAGCCATCGAGTTGATGCTGGCTCAGCCGTCGATGATCAAACGCCCGGTACTCGACCTGGGCAACAAGACGCTGATCGGCTTCAAGCCGGATATATACGCTGCCGAACTGGCAGCCAAGAACTGAGACCCGCTCGCCGAGACGAGCGCGATTGATAAAAGGATTCCCTATGAGCACTACCCTATTCAGCCTGGCGTTCGGCGTCGGCACCCAAAACCGTCAGGGCAACTGGCTCGAAGTCTTCTACGCGCAACCACTGTTGCAGCCGGCCGGCGAACTGGTCGATGCCATCGCTCCGCTGCTCGACTATCAGGGCGGCAACCAGGCGATCACCATCAGCACCACCCAAGCCGCTCAGCTGGCCGATGCCGTGAAATCGATCGATGCCACGCAGCACGCGCTGCTGACCCGTCTCGCCGAAAGCCAGCGCCCGCTAGTTGTCACCCTGCTCGCAGACGATGCCGCGCTGACTTCCACCCCCGAGGCGTACCTCAAGCTGCATCTGCTCTCCCATCGCCTGGCCAAGCCGCACGGCTTGAATCTGACCGGCATCTTCCCGTTACTGCCCAACGTCGCCTGGACCAACCAGGGTGCGGTGGATCTGGCCGAGTTGGCCGAGCGCCAGCTGGAAGCCCGCCTGAAGGGCTACCTGCTGGAAGTCGTCTCGGTCGATAAATTCCCGAAGATGACCGATTACGTGGTGCCGGCAGGCGTCCGCATCGCCGACAGCGCGCGTATCCGTCTCGGCGCTTACGTGGGTGAAGGCACCACAGTGATGCATGAAGGCTTCATCAACTTCAACGCCGGCACCGAAGGGCCGGGCATGATCGAAGGCCGCGTTTCGGCTGGCGTCTTTGTCGGCAAAGGCTCGGACCTCGGCGGTGGCTGCTCGACTATGGGTACCCTGTCCGGCGGCGGCAACATCGTCATCTCCGTTGGTGAAGGCTGCCTGATCGGCGCCAACGCCGGCATCGGCATCCCGCTGGGCGACCGCAACACCGTGGAATCCGGCCTCTACATCACTGCTGGCACCAAGGTGAACCTGCTCGACGAGCAAGGCGAGCTGGTCAAAGTGGTCAAGGCGCGGGAACTGGCCGGCCAGACCGACCTGCTGTTCCGCCGCAACTCGCTGAGCGGCGCGGTCGAATGCAAGACCCATAAGTCCGCCATCGAGCTGAACGAGGCGCTGCACGCACATAACTAATAGAAAGGCAGCGGCAGGCTTTAGGCTGCAAGCGGCAGGCAGTAGCGCTTGTTCCTTTGCCTGTCGCCTGTCGCCTGTCGCCTGAGGCCGCTTTATGGCTCTAATTTCCCCCTGGCGTGCCGACTTCCCCGCCCTGGCTATTCTCGAAGCCCAGGGTCAGATCTACCTCGACAGCGCCGCTACCGCACAGAAGCCTCAGGCGCTGATCGATGCGCTGACCGGCTACTACACCTGCGGTACCGCCAACGTGCACCGCGCCCAGCATCAACCAGCTGAACGCGCGACCCGAGCTTTCGAAGATGCGCGAATCAAGGTCGCTCGATGGCTGAATGCGACGTGTCCGACCGAGATCGTATTTACCCGCGGCGCCACTGAGGCGCTGAACCTCCTCGCCTATGGCCTTGAGCATCTGATCGAGGCGGATGACGAAATCGTCATCAGCGCGCTGGAGCACCACGCCAATCTGCTGCCATGGCAGCAACTGGCGAAGCGCCGGAATGCGAAATTGCTGGTATTGCCGTTGGACAATCGCGGCGTGATCGACACGGAAGCCGCCGCCCGCCTCATCGGCCCACGAACTCGCCTGCTCGCAGTCAGCCAGCTGTCCAACGTCCTCGGCGTCTGGCAACCACTCGCCGAATTATTGCCGCTGGCTAAGGCCCAAGGCGCGCTGACGGTGGTGGACGGTGCTCAAGGCGTTGTGCACGGCCGGCACGACATGCAGGCGCTGGCCTGCGACTTCTACGTGCTGTCCAGTCACAAGCTGTACGGCCCCGAAGGCGTCGGTGCGCTCTATGGTCGCGGCGAGTCGCTTCTCAAGCTCAGGCACTGGCAATTCGGCGGCGAGATGGTGCGCGTGGCCGACTTTCACAGCGCCGATTTCCATGCCGCCCCGCTGGGCTTCGAGGCTGGCACGCCGCCTATCGGCGGTGTGATCGGGCTTGGCGCCACGCTCGATTACCTATCGAAACTGGATGCGGCCGCAGTAACAGGCCATGAACAGGCGCTGCATATGAAGCTGCTGGCGGGCCTGGCAGCACGCAACGGCGTGCGCGTACTGGGTGAACCGCAGGTGGCGTTGGCCAGCTTTACCGTCGATGGTGTTCATCACGGCGACCTTGCTCATCTGCTCACTGAGCAAGGCATCGCCGTACGCAGCGGGACTCACTGTGCGCAGCCACTGATGAAGACGCTTGGCGTTGACGGTGCGATTCGCGTCTCGCTCGGGCTCTATAACGATGGCGTGGATCTGGAGCGCTTCTTTGGCGCTATGGATCAGGCGTTGGAGATGCTGCGATGAGCGGGCCATCCAGCGCCGCCAACGAAACGCTGCAAAATTTCCAACAGGCGTCCAGCTGGGAACAGCGTGCCCGCCTGCTGATGCAGTGGGGTGACCGACTCGAGCCAATCAGCGACGACGAGCGTAAAGATGCCAATCTGGTAAGCGGTTGCGACAGCAAGCTCTGGCTGGTTGGCGAGCGCCGCGCAGATAAATGGTACTTCCGCGGCACCAGCGAGGCGCGCCTGCTGCGCGGCTTGCTCGCGGTCCTGCTGGTGCGAGTCAATGGCCTGCAAGCAAGCGAGCTGCAGCGGCTCGATGTGGCGGGCTGGTTCGGTCAGCTCGGGCTGGCGCGGCAACTTTCACCGTCCCGCGCAAACGGCGTTAATGCGGTGCTGCAGCGAATGTGCGAGCTGTCACTGGCCGAGTGATCGAATTCACCATTTTCGATGGGTTACGCCCTCGGCCCCGACCAGCCGAAACCATCAGCTTCGCGTGCGCTCCGCCGGCCGCCTGGCACCGGCAACAAGCTTGTCGACCGCCCGCGCCGCAGCCACCATGCCGAAACTGGCGGTGACCATCATCGCCGCGCCGAAGCCACCCGCGCAGTCGAGCTTTACGCCTTCGCCAACGAAGCTCTTGCTCTGACACACGCCGCCATCGGGCTTGGGATAACGCAACTGCTCGGTGGAAAACACGCAGGGCACGCTATAGGTCCGTCCGGGCGTACGAGAGAAATTGTACTCACGGCGCAGCAACGAGCGCACTTTCGCAGCCAGCGGATCGTTGAAGGTCTTGTTCAGGTCCGCAACCTGAATCTGCGTCGGGTCCACTTGCCCACCCGCCCCACCGGTGGCAATGATCTGAATCTTGCGCCGCTTGCACCAAGCAATCAGCGCGGCCTTGGCCGGCACACTGTCGATACAGTCGATGACGCAATTCATCTGCTCTGTGACGTATTCGGCCATGGTGTCGCGCGTAACGAAGTCGGCGACCGCGTGCACCACGCACGCCGGGTTGATGGCACGGATTCGCGCCGCCATCTCGTCAACCTTGGGCTTGCCCACAGCCCCTTCCAGCGCATGGATCTGCCGGTTGGTGTTGGTCACGCATACATCGTCCAGATCGAACAGACTGATCTCGCCGACGCCGCTACGCGCCAGCGCCTCCGCGGCCCATGAACCGACCCCGCCGATGCCGACCACGGCAACGTGCGCAGCCGCTAACCGCTCGAGCCCGGCAGAGCCATACAGGCGGGCAATCCCACCGAAACGCTGATCATCGATAGACATCCCGATACCCCAGAAAAACGTCCGCCGATTATAGAACCGCCGCGCCCCGCGATCACAACCTGCACGGTTCCCCCTCGGAAGGCCAAGCGGCGGCGCAGCACCATAAACAGATTACGCACCGAGGCGACGGTCTAGCCGTAGCCGTCCTTTCGTCTAGCTTTCAGCGCTCTTTTCGGCTGTTTTTAATTTAATATGGCGCCCTTTCCCCGCCAGCCCGGAGCCGTGATGAACGCCGCCCTCACCCCTACCCTCGAACTCGCCTGCGAGCTGATCAATCGCCCATCGGTAACCCCGCTGGACGAGGGCTGCCAGCAGCTGATGATCGAGCGTCTCGCGGCTTGCGGTTTCGCCATCGAGTCGATGCACATCGAGGACGTCGAGAACTTCTGGGCGATACGCGGCAAAGAAGGCCCGGTTCTGTGCTTCGCCGGCCATACCGACGTGGTGCCCACCGGCCCGCTACAGGCTTGGCAGAACCCGCCTTTCACGGCACGCATCGATGAGCAAGGCATGCTCCACGGGCGCGGCGCGGCGGACATGAAGGGCAGCCTGGCGTCGATGATCGTCGCGGTGGAACGCTTTACCGCTGACCATCCGGATCACAAAGGGCAGATAGCCTTTCTGATCACCAGTGATGAAGAAGGCCCGGCCCACCACGGCACCAAGGCGGTGGTCGAGCGTCTACGCGAGCGCAGCCAGCGACTGGATTGGTGCATCGTCGGCGAGCCTTCGAGTACCAAACTGGTTGGCGATGTGGTGAAAAATGGTCGCCGCGGCTCGCTCGGTGGCACCCTGACAGTCCGAGGCCAGCAGGGTCACGTGGCCTACCCGCATCTGGCGAAGAATCCAATTCATCTTGCTGCTCCAGCGCTGGCCGAACTGGCCGCCGAGCATTGGGACGATGGCAACCCATTCTTCCCGCCAACCAGCTTCCAGATTTCCAACCTGAATTCGGGCACCGGCGCCACCAACGTCATCCCCGGCACGCTGGAAGCGGTATTCAATTTCCGCTTCTCTACCGAGTCCACGGTTGAAGGTCTGAAACAGCGCACCGCGGCGATCCTCGACAAGCATGGCCTGGACTGGAGCGTCGATTGGGCGTTGTCCGGCCTGCCTTTCCTCACCGAGCCGGGTGATTTGCTCGATGCCGTCGCCGCAGGAATCCGCAGCGTTACCGGTCGCGAGACCACAGCTTCCACCAGTGGCGGCACATCCGACGGACGCTTCATCGCCACCCTCGGGACTCAGGTAGTGGAGCTCGGCCCGGTAAACGCGACCATCCATCAGGTCGATGAGCACATCCTCGCCAGCGATCTCGATCTGCTGACCGAGATCTACTACCAGACCCTGGTCAACCTGCTCGCATGCTGATCTGTCCCATCTGCCAGGCCGCGCTGAGCCAGGTCGACAATGGTGTCGCCTGCCCGGCTAATCACCGTTTCGATCGCGCCCGCCAGGGTTACCTGAACCTGCTGCCGGTGCAGCACAAGAACAGCCGCGACCCCGGTGACAACCAGGCCATGGTCGAGGCGCGACGGCGCTTTCTCGATGGCGGCCATTACGCACCGCTGGCCGCGCGCCTGGCGCAGTTGGCGGCCGATCGCTCACCGCAACGCTGGCTGGATATAGGATGCGGCGAAGGTTACTACACGGCGCAAATGGCCCAAGCGCTGCCGGATGCCGATGGCTGTGCGCTGGATATTTCCCGAGAGGCGGTCAAGCGCGCCTGCAGACGTGCGCCGCAGTTGGATTGGCTGGTTGCGAGCATGGCTCGCGTGCCGCTGGCCGATGCCAGCTGCGATCTGCTCGCCAGCGTGTTCAGCCCGCTGGACTGGAACGAAGCCCGGCGCCTGCTCGCACCCGGCGGCGGTCTGCTGCGCATGGGCCCGACCCGCGACCATCTTTGGGAACTGCGCGGCCTGCTGTATGACGAAATACGTGACTACGATGACGAAAAACACCTGTCGCTGATCCCCGAAGGCATGCACCTCGCCCACAGCGAGACCCTGTCGTTCGAGCTGCAACTGGATAGCGCCCAAGCCCGCGCCGATCTGCTAGCCATGACTCCACACGGCTGGCGCGCCAGCGCGGAGCGCCGTACGGCGGTGATCGACGCGCCATTGCACGTGCGGGTTGCGATACGCTACGACTGGATTCAGCGTGACCAGCACTAAACCACACACAAGGCAGCCGCCCATGCGTCAACCGGACATCGAGATCTACCTCAGGGACGCCAGCCAGGGCGCCGTTACCGATTGGCTGACCCAGGCGGTTGGCCCCTGCTCACCCTGGCAACCAAAGGGTCAGACGTTCAAATGCAAAGCCGGTGAGATTCCGGTGACCTGGCTGCCCAAGGCTGTCGGCAAATGGCACAGTCTGCTGCTGGAAAGCGACGCCACGCCGTGGGAAGACGACATCGCATGCGCCCGCGCCGCGTTTCAGTCGCTGAAAGTGGAAATCCGCTGCGCCCCCGGTGGCTGGCAGGAAGAAGAGTCAGTGGAAGATGCCGACCGTTGGATGAGTGTGAGCGAGCGCGGCGAAGAGGAAATCGTCTGGCGAACCGATTGAGCCCGATACATTCGGTGCGATATCGGACATAACGCCAGCGCATGAAAAAGCCCGTCGATCGACGGGCTTTTTCCATTGTCGCGGTTGGCTGTCAGAGCCCCGCTACATCCTCGGCCTGCAAGCCTTTCTGGCCCTGGGTTACCGAGAATTCCACCTGCTGACCTTCGGCCAGAGAGCGGTGGCCTTCGCCACGAATAGCCTGATAGTGAACAAACACATCCGCACCACTACCACGCTGGATGAATCCATAACCCTTGGCATCGTTGAACCATTTAACGGTTCCGGTCTCGCGCTCAGCCATCCTACTTCTCCAACTCGATTCTTATTATTCCCCGTTTGGGGACGGAACGATCAGGCCCGACCCACTGAGTCCGCCTGCCTCGGCAATATACCGAAGCAGGCATGACAAGCGCGTTTCAGACCGTTCGCCGGCCGAGTATAGAACAGGAACAATTCTCGTCTGCGAGTTTTTTCCGGGCGTTGAAGCCAATGCCGACCGCGAAGCTGCCTGGCGGTGTAGATGAGTTAGAGGGGCGTTCCAAGCGCATCTGCGCCATCAACCCACCGACCTGAACAGACCTGCCGTGCACTACCGCCACAACCACACAACTCCGTAGGAGGATGCAACCCATCAAACTCACCGAAGCAGCTCAATCAGCCCGTCCTACGCCGGCGCCATAATCACCACGGCAGAACACCCCGCGTCAGCACCAGTGGGGACCATCGATTCGTGCGCTGGCGTTCGGGTTGTACTAGCCTCAACCCGGCCCTCACATGAGCAAGGTCAGCAACTCCAACGGCTGACGCACTGACAAAATCGATATAGCGAACCCGAATCCTGCTGGAGAAAGCCTGAATGATCATAGCCATCACCACGTTCCGGTTGCCCAAACCCATCACGCGGAGCGAGGCGCGCGAGATATTCCTGAGCACAGCACCGACATACCAAGGCGTGGCCGGTCTCGTCCGAAAGCATTACGTTCTTTCTGAAGACGGGAGCACAGCCGGCGGAATCTACCTGTGGAATTCCCAAGCCGAAGCGGAGGCGATGTACACCGAAAGTTGGAAAGTTTTTGTGCAGGAGAAATACGGCACGGAGCCGTCGGTCGCCTACTTCGACAGCCCTGTCGTGGTCGACAACATTACCCGACAAATTGTCTCGGATGACTAGCTTGCCTGAGCACGCTTACACAGCACCAAACACAGACACCTAGCCCCTCGTCGAACGGACTGCCTTAGGCTGCCGCTCATGTCGCACGTGCGACTTACGCCAGAGACGTTGCGATACTCCCTACCGTACAAGTAGCGCCCGTCATCAAGTCCGGCGGCTTCGACGAGCCGTTCTGTTTTATTAGACAGGACTACTCCATGCCTGGTTTTCAAGGCGTGAATCAGGCCATCCGCCTGACAATCATTCCAGCCAACGCCATATTGGCGTGGCTGAACTCAAACGTCAGGACGCCATGAACCGATCGTTGATCCTCCCCTTTCTAGTTGCTGCTCTAGCAGGCGGTGGTATCTGGGCATTGTCTCCCTTGATCACCGGACATGCTGAGCCATGGGATGCAAGCGGCATTTACTACACTGCGGCTCTGGTTTTATCTGGATTCCTGTCAGGCCTTCTCGCCGCAACGCCGCTCTGGTTGCTCTACGTTGGCAGCATCTTCGGGCAGGTCATGTACCTATTTCTGTTCTTGCCGTCAGGCCCACTGATAATCGTTGGCCTCGTATTCCTGTTGTTATGGTCGTTGTTATTTCTGGGCGGTGCCTATATGGGTTCTCGCGTTCGAGGGCGTTTTAGCCGTCGTCCAAGCGCGAGCTGACAATTCTTGCAGAGTTGGATAACGCGAGGCTTACCACCAACAGGCACGAACATTTTTCTGTACGTCGTAGGCGCATCATCGCTTCGGTGAAAAACGCTTTGCGGTTTTTTCCCCAACGCGAAGTCACTCATCCGAGCGTCAGACATTTTGCCCGCCACCCTCGCTTGCGGCACACTTGCGCCCTTCGAGGGCACCGCCCTTTTTCTAGCCGAATCTGCCGTATGACCCGTTCTCCATTCCGCCGTCTGATCTTCTCCATCGTGCGCCGCGTGCTGTATTTCTGGGTTCGCTCGGAAACCATCAACCAGTCCGCTTTCACCCTCAAGCTGGACCGCAGCAAGCCGGTGTTCTACGTGCTGCAGCGCGCGTCGCTGAGCGATCTGGCGGTGCTCGATCATGAATGCAGCAAGGCCGGATTGCCGCGTCCGGTGGCTGAGGTAGCGGTGGGGGATCACGTCGAGCCGGCGGCTTTCATCTTTCTCAATCCGGCTGCCAGTTGGTTCGGCACTCGAACGCGCGTCGAGCCGCCCGCGCCGTTGGTACGCCTGATAGGCGCGTTGGAACAGAACGCGGTGGACAACGCGCAGATCATTCCGGTGACCGTGTTCTGGGGGCAGAATCCCGCTCGTGAAACCAGTCCCTGGAAGCTGCTGTTCGCAGACAGCTGGGCTGTGACCGGACGGCTGCGCAAGCTACTCAGCATCGTCATGCTTGGCCGCAAAACGCGCGTGCAATTCTCCACGCCGATTCAGCTCAACGAGCTGGTGGCGCAGAACAAGGGCCACGAGCGAACCCTGCGCATGGCCCATCGAATGCTGCGAGTGCATTTCCGCAACCAGAAGACGGCGGTGATCGGCCCTGATCTGTCGCACCGCCGCAACCTGGTCAAAGGTCTGGTGCATGCACCACAGGTCCGCCAGGCGATAAAAGACGAAGCCGAGCGCGAGAACATCCCATTGGAAAAGGCAGAGGCCCGCGCGCTGCGCTATGGCAACGAAATCGCGTCGGATTACGCCTACACCGCCGTGCGCTTCATTGAGGTGGTGCTGTCCTGGTTCTGGAACAAAATCTACGACGGCATTCGCGTCAATCATCTGGAGCCGCTCCAGGAGGCGGTGCAGGGCTACGAGGTCATTTATGTACCTTGCCATCGCAGCCATATCGACTACCTGCTGCTTTCCTATTTGCTCTTCCGCAACGGCCTGACGCCGCCGCACATCGCCGCCGGGATCAACCTCAACATGCCGGTGATCGGCAGCTTGCTGCGCCGCGGCGGTGCCTTTTTCATGCGTCGCACATTCAAGGGCAATCCGCTCTATACCTCCGTTTTCAACGAATACCTGCACACCTTGTTCAGCCGTGGTTTCCCGGTGGAATACTTCGTCGAGGGCGGGCGCTCGCGTACCGGGCGCATGCTGCAGCCCAAGACCGGCATGCTTGCGATCACGCTGCGCAGCTATCTGCGCTCCTCGCGTCTGCCGATTCTCTTCGTCCCGGTTTATATCGGTTACGAACGGGTGCTTGAAGGCCGCACTTATCTCGGCGAGCTGCGCGGCGCGGCGAAGAAAAAGGAATCGATTTTCGACATCTTCAAGGTGATCGGCGCGCTCAAGCAGCGCTTCGGCCAGGTGTGGGTGAATTTCGGCGAGCCGCTGAAACTCAACGAGTTTCTTGAGAAGGAGCAACCGGGCTGGCGCCAGCAGAACCTGGCGCCGAACTTCCGTCCGGAGTGGCTTAACGAGACCACCAATCGCTTGTCCGAACGCATCGCTCAACGGCTCAACGAAGCAGCAGCGGTCAATCCAGTCAACTTGGTGGCGCTGGCAATGCTCTCCACCAGCCGTCAGGCACTGGACCGACGCTCGTTGGCGCGCATCCTCGATGTCTACCAGAACTTGCTGCGCACTGTGCCCTACTCGCCTCACACCACGCTGCCGGACGGCGACGGCGAAGCGTTGATTCATTATGTGAAGGACCTGGGCCTGCTGGCCGAGCAAAAGGACGCGCTGGGCAACATCCTTTATCTGGATGAGCAGAACGCCGTTCTGATGACCTACTACCGCAACAATGTGATGCATATCTTTGCATTGCCGGCGTTACTGGCGAGCTTCTTCCAGAGCAGCGGGAGAATCAGCCGCGAGCAGATCTTGCGCTTCACCGAGGCGCTGTATCCGTACCTGCGCGCCGAGCTGTTCATTCGCTGGGAGCCGGAAGAGCTCGAGGCGGTGATCGATCAATGGCTAGCCGCCTTCGTCGAACAGGGTCTGCTCAAGCTCGATGGCGAAACCTATGTGCGGCCGGCGCCTAGCTCACGTCAGTTCGTGCTGTTGACGCTGCTGGCGCGGGTAATCGTGCAGACACTGCAACGCTTCTACATGGCGATTTCGCTTTTGCTCAATAGTGGTCAGCACAGTCTTGACGCCGAAGAGCTGGAAACCCTTTGCACGGTCATGGCCCAGCGCCTGTCGATTCTGCACGGACTCAACGCACCGGAGTTCTTCGACAAAAGCCTGTTCCGCCACTTCATCAAAACGCTCCAGGACCAGGATGTGCTTCGCCAGGACGCAGCCGGCAAGCTCGGCTATCACGACAAGCTCGGTGAGCTGGCTGAAGGCGTCGCCAAGCGTGTGCTACCGGCGGAGATTCGCCTGTCGATCCGCCAGGTAGCCCTGGAACGCCACGAGGATGAACTGCCGGCGGATTAGCCCGACCTATGCGTCCGAGCCGGGAGCGCCGGCCTTGACGCGTGAACCGCGCTAATGGTTGTCAGGCTTAATGCCGAAACAATCATTCGGGCTTACATACACCGTCCATAATCAGCAAGGCTTCCCCTTAAACCCCTTGGTTAAACGCCACGAGGAGGCCTGCATGACACGCGCCAACGCTATCGCCCTGTTCCTTGCAGCCGGTCTAGGCGGCTGCGCAACACCCGACCTGACCAACCTGACACCGACCTCTACGGCGCGCTCGCTAGTGCCGCTGTATCCCTTGCGGGCGCAGGTTGACGGGCGCGGCAATCGTATCGCTCATGTCAACGCGGTTATTCATGGCATGCCCTGGTCGATGATGGCGTTACCCAGCGGTCAGCACGCAGTCGGCTACTTCGCCGATACTTGTGAAACCAACATTCCCTACCACTTCAGCGTCGGTTATCAGCGTCGCAATTTGCTCGGTTCCGGCTACTCCAGCACGGTTCAGGAAAAGCGCTTTCCAGAAGCCTCCGGTTACGTCCTGAATATCACTGGCGATCCTGCTCCAGAAGGCTGTGCGGCCCCGATCGGATTGACGTTGCGAGTCGACCACACGGCAGATGAGGTAGACATCGAGCCCGGCGATAGTCGCTGCGTGACCGTTTCCAATCACTGCACGCTCAGGGCGGCAGTCATGGAAAGCAACGCCAGTCAGGGCCACGACCTCATCGAGGTGCCGCCAGGGCGCTATCTACTTTCGTTGACGGGCAGCGAAACCGCTGATGTGGCAAACGATGCGATCGGTGACCTGGATATCACTGACGGCCTGACAGTGATGGGCCTTGGCCGCGCGGCAAAAAATGATGACCTTTCGGTGATTATCGACGGCGGCGAGATCGACCGGATTTTCGATATATACGCCGGGGCTCCGCAGGCCGTAACACTCGCTTACCTGCGGCTGGAAAACGGCCGACCAATGAATAGCGGTGGAGGCGCCATCTGGAACCGTGGCAACTTGCGGATGGACCGGATGCTGCTCCGCGCTAACCACATTGACTATGAGCTCGAATATTCCTGCGCTGCGTTTCCCAGCAGACGACTCTGCAATCGCGGCGGTGGTCTATTCAACGAGGGCCAGGCGCTGATTGCACGCTCGACGATCGAAAGGAACTCTACCGGCGATGTATCAGGCCACGGCGGAGGCATTTCCAACATGGGCAGCAACGCGCAGCTCTTTTTGCGAAGCAGTCTGGTTACCGCCAATGATGCCCGCTTCTGGGGCGGCTTGGTGAACTATCAGGGTCTGGTCGACATACAGAATTCAACATTCGCCGATAACCAGAGCACCACCAGCGGCGTACGCGCTGCGGAAATTGGAAATGCGGAGGGTCGGGTAGCCATCCGAAATTCGACCTTCAGCAATCCGTCGCAACTTTTCAGCCATTCGGGTGCGGGAACATTTCGTCTAGCCAACAGCCTGGTCGAAATCAAAACCTTCAACGATGTGCCCTTCTGCAGCGGTACGCTGACCAGCGGCAGCTTCAATGTCATTGGCGGCTCCAGCGACCTGGCCGATATTTTCAGCGGCTGTGGCTTCACACCGTCCACTGCGGACGAGACCGAAATACGCCTCAGCCTCGGCGCGCTGCAGGATAACGGTGGCCCAACCCGAACCATGGCTCTGCGTGAGCCGTACGAAGACAGCCCCTACTTCGACCCCATCGATATGGGTGGCGTACTGTGTCCCGAGACCGATCAGCGTGGTATGCCGCGCGATGACGGCAGCTGTGACGCGGGCGCTTTCGAATTCTGACGCAACCGGCGATGAAGTCAGCTCATCGCAGCCCATTCAGCCATTACGCCAGCCCGCTCGAACGGCAGCTGGCGAGCTGGCGCGGGTGAATGCCTCACAGCTGGCATGGCTATTCCGGCAAACCATCCGCCTGGCACGATGAGCCCACACTTTGTAAGCTCCCCGTTCGCTGCATCCATTCCAGAGGATTCAATCATGCTTCGCATCACGGCTCTTATCGGCAGCCTTCTGCTCTCTGCCGGGGCGCACGCCCTGTCGCTATCCGACACCAGCCAAGGCGATGCCAACGCCGGCCTCAAGGATGCCCTGAGCCAAGGCGCCAAGGTTGCCGTGGAGCAACTAGGGCGCCCCGGCGGTTTCAGCGAGGATCCGGATCTGCGCATCGAGCTGCCGGGCAACATCGGCAAGGCGTCGCGCATGCTGAAGATGATGGGCATGGGTGCCCAAGTCGAAGCGCTGGAAAACGGCATGAACCAAGCGGCCGAAGCGGCTGTGCCACAAGCCCAGGCGCTGCTGCTGGAGGCGGTCCGCAAAATGACTGTCGCAGATGCCAAGGCGATTCTGGCCGGTGGCAACGATTCGGCGACTCAATACCTGAACAAAACCAGCCGCGAGCAGATCCGCGCGAAGTTCCTGCCCATCATCAAGCAAGCCACCGATCAAGTCGGCGTCGCCCAGCAATACAACGCATTGGCGGCAAAGGCCTCAGGCCTCGGCGCGATGGATGCCAAGTACGGCACCGTCGAGGGCTACGTGGCCGAGCAGGCCCTCGATGGGCTGTTCACCGTCATCGCCGAGCAAGAGGCAAGCATTCGTCAGAACCCGGCCCAGGCGGCCACCAGCGTGGCGAAGAAAGTCTTCGGCGTGTTGACGGGCAACTGATCGACGAGGTTGGCGAGTACAGATGTACCACGGAGAAAAATTCAACGCCTGGACGCACCTTGCCGGTGGCGTGCTGGCCCTGATCGGAACGGTCTGGTTGTTGGTATTGGCCGTCATGGACGGCGATCTGGCAAAGATCGTCAGCGTGGCGATTTACGGCTTTACGCTGGTGCTGCTGTACAGCACCTCGACGCTCTATCACAGCGTGCGCGGTCGGGCGAAGACGATCATGCAGAAGCTCGATCACCTGTCGATCTATCTGCTGATCGCCGGCAGCTACACGCCCTTCTGCCTGGTCACGCTGCGTGGCGCATGGGGCTGGTGGCTGTTCGGTATCGTCTGGTCATTGGCGGTGATCGGCATGCTGCAGGAGATCAAGCCGCGCTCTGAAGCTCGGGTCCTGTCGATCATCATCTATGCAGTGATGGGCTGGATCGTGCTGGTAGCAGTCAAACCACTGCTCGCCGCACTTGGCACGGCCGGCTTCAGCTGGCTGGCCGCCGGTGGGGTTTTCTACACGGTTGGGATCATTTTCTTCGCTTTCGATCAGCGCTTCCGCCACTGGCATGGCATTTGGCATCTGTTCGTCATCGCCGGTAGCCTGCTGCATTTCGTGGCGATATTGCGCTACGTCGTCTAGCCGGTCGTTCCCTCCTAACGCAATCGAACCAACAACCGCCACCTGGCAGCGTCAGAGCTCGTGCATGCGGTTGACTTGCTGCGCCAATCGCATGGTTTCGTGCTCTTCCAGTTGCAGCATCTCACCGAGCAACTCGCTCGCTTTGTCGATACCGGGACGGTTTTCCAGCGAACGGTACAGATCGATGATCCGATTATGGATCGCGAAGACCTCCTCTGAGATTTCGTCGACGCTCATCCGCGCATAGGCATCGCTATCCAGCTCCAGCGCGAGCATGTCGCCTTGCACGAAATCGTGAAGCCTAGTCTACAGAGCGCGTGGGTCGGCGTGCTCTTTGATGCGGGCAATGGTCCCAGTCAGCTCCTGCTCATGCTGCGCCAGATAGACCATTAGCATCTTCGCCAGCGATTCGCCTCGCTCATCGGCCCCTTCGGACAGGCATTGGGACAGACGGCTATGGGCCTGGCGCGTCCAATCGATAAGGTCTTCGCATCGTTCGATGTTCATCGTTTCTCCATCCGCCGCTGTGATGGTTGTCGGGCGTGATATACGAGCAAGGCTGCCAAGCAGAGCAGTAGTGGACCGATGCAATCATGAGCAACGTCGATTAGCCAGTGCCAAGTGTCGGCCGGCAGAAAAACAATCCGACGGAGCCGATGACGAAGCTGTAATGCCATTTCGTATCACTCGATTGCAATCCTAACCAGCGAACGGACCACCACCGACTCTGGTCTGGAGCTGGCAGACCAGTTCATCCAGTCCCAGCGTGAGAAAGTAACTCAAAGGCTCCGACTAACGCCGATTTCCGTGGCGCTTCATCAGGTCAGCCCAGATGGCGGAACACGATATCGAACGAGGTCCAGCCGTCGTGGCTGCTGCAGCGGACCTCACCTCGATGCGCTTCGATAATCGATCGGGTGATCGCCAGCCCCAACCCCGCGTTGCTCGGGCTGCCTTCACGACGAGCCGGATCGACACGATAGAAACGATCGAACAGACGCGGCAAGTGATCTGCCGGGATGGTGGCGCCAGGATTGCCGATACTTAGCAGAACACCCTTCACTTCTGCCTCGATGCTCAGACGGATCACGCCGCCGTCTGACGTATACCGCAGCGCATTGGACAGCAGATTCGATAGCGCGCGGTGCAGCATCGGTGGATCACCCTCGATGCGACCGCTGCCGGACAGCTCGAAGCGAATGCCGTGCTCCTCGGCAGTCAGCTGGTAGAAATCCAGCAACTTGCCGCACAGCGCTTCCAGCTCGATCGGTTGCACCCGGGGAATGACCAGCCCATTGTCGGCTTTGGCCAGAAACAGCATGTCATCGATCATCCGCGCCATCCGGCGCAGCTCTTCCAGATTCGAGTGGAGGTTGTCCTGATAGTCTGCCGCACTCCTGCTTCGGGTCAGCACAACCTCGGTGTGGGTCATCAGATTGCTTAGCGGCGTGCGCAGCTCGTGGGCGATGTCCGCGGAGAAGTTGGATAGCCTGACGAAGGCATCTTCTAGTCGCTCCAGCATCGCGTTGAAGGCCAGCACCAGTTGCTGCAGCTCGGCCGGTGTCGACTCGGCGGAGATGCGCTCGGTCAGTGACTTGGCCGAAACCGATGCCGCCACCTGGGTGACGTCGCGCAACGGGCGCAAGCCGCTGCGCGCCAGCAGCCAACCGAGCAAGGCACTGATCAGCGCGCAGAGCACCAACGCGCCCCAGAGCCAGCCGGTCAACGTATGGAAGAATGCCTTGTGCGTGGTGACGTCAAGTGACAGCACGACGCGCAACGACTGACCGGCCGCCGTCACCGAGCCGGTCCTGCTGCGCCAGACATGACCGTCGTGCTGCAATTCGCCATCGCTGTCGCTGCTCGGATGCAGAGTCGGCGGCAAAGCGCCCCCATCGACGAACAGCAGCCGGCCTTGCGTATCGAATATCTGCGCGGAGAGTTCGCTATGGCCGCCCAGCAAGGCCTGCAATTGCGGGCGCAACTCGTCGAACTGCGCCAGATCATCGAGCTGTTGTAGCAGGCTTCGAGTGGCCTGGAATTTTTCCTCCAGTGTGTGCCGATCGAGCTCGTCGAAATGATGCTGGCTCATCTGGTTGAAGAAGAATCCGGCCGCCCCCAGCACGCCGGTGACGGCGAGCATGAACATCAGACTGAGCCGCGCCGTAAGCGACAGTTGCTTCATGGCGCATCCGGCTCGTCGAGCATGTAACCCATGCCGCGCGCGGTGTGGATCAGCTTGGGTTCGAAGCCGTCGTCGATTTTCGCTCTGAGCCTGCGGATCGCCACCTCGATGACATTAGTGTCGCTGTCGAAATTCATGTCCCAGACCTGCGAGGCGATCAGCGACTTGGGCAGCACCTCGCCGCGCCGACGCAGCAGCAGTTCCAGCAGCGCGAACTCCTTGGCGGTCAGGTCGATGCGCTGACCGCCACGCATGGCCCGGCGCTTCATCAGGTCGACTTCGAGATCGGCAATCTTCAGCTGCGTCTGCAAAGCCGCGGCGTTGCCCCTGCGAAACAACGTGCGCACCCGCGCCAACAATTCCGAAAAGGCGAACGGCTTGACCAGATAGTCGTCGGCGCCCAGTTCCAACCCCTTGACCCGGTCCTCGATGCGATCACGCGCGGTAAGAAACAGCACCGGTACCTCGTTGCCCGAGGCGCGCACCATGCGCAGCACCTCCCAACCCTCCAGGCCGGGCATCATCACGTCGAGAATCAGCAAGTCATACGGCGCGCTGAGTACGGACTGCAGCGCATCGGTGCCGGTGGTGACGCGGTCGACGGTGAAACCCGCCTCGCTCAAGCCCTGCTGCAGGTAGATGCCGGTTTTTGGCTCGTCTTCGGCGACCAGAAGTTTCATCGACTCATCCTTTCAAAGCATGGCGAGAGTGTGCAGCTATCGAGTGCGACGAACCAGAAGCTGACAGAAAAGTAATGTTCCGCTCAGCTTGGCGAAAGCCGCGAGGGGCTATTTCTGAAAGCAGAAAACGAGACTGCGCCGACTGCTTGACCTTGCCATGAGGTGAAGGTTGAAGATCCAACCAAGCCGGAATGACCGGCGACTAGCTGAGGACTTCTCATGAGCACCATCGATCTTCAAGTACAGGGCATGACGTGCGGCTCCTGTGTTCGCCATGTGACCCAGGCGCTGACACCCGTGGCCGGCGTCGACCGCGTCGAGGTGGACCTCAACACCGGTCTGGTTCGAGTCGAGGGCAACACCGACAGCACGGCGCTGATCGCCGCACTGGACGATGCTGGTTATCCGGCCCAAGTCGCGAACAACGCAACGCAAACAACCGCGCCTAAAGCCGGTTGTGGCAGCGGCTGCGGTTGCCACTAAGTTCTTTTTGGCCAAGTTCTTCTGGAGTACGCGTATGAAACTGAAACTCGCCATCTTTGCCGCCCTGTTCATGGCCGGTAGCGCACAAGCTGCAGAGATCATCGATGTGCACCGCGACGCCAATTGCGGTTGCTGTAAGGACTGGGTCAAGTACCTGCAGGCCAATGGCTTCGAGGTGCGCGACCATGTCGAAAGCAACATGAGCGCGGTTAAGCAACGCCTTGGCGTGGCACCGCGTCTGGCCTCCTGCCACACCGGCGTGATCGATGGCAAATTCGTCGAGGGACACGTGTCGATAGCGCAGATCCATGAGTTGAAGCAGCGAAACGACCTCGCCGGTGTGGCCGTGCCGGGCATGCCCGCTGGCTCTCCGGGCATGGACTACGGCCAGCCCGCGCAGGCCTATCAAGTGATCGGTCTGACAACGAGCGGCAAGGACGTGGTGATCGCGGAATATCCGGCGGACTGACTGGCACGGCGACCATCGTAGCCGGACCAGGCATCGATGGTTCCCATGCTCTTACGTGGAAACCATAACCGGGCCTCTCCTGCGGCTAGAACGCAAAGCGTTACCAAGTGGCGTACCCAAGCAAGAGCGTGGGCATGCTCATCAAGAAGACAGCTGACCGAGCAAGGCATCATGCGCTCCACATCTTCGCGACGAAACTTCGTCAAAAGCCTGGCTGCTAGTGGCATTGCTGCTGGGCTGGGCCCCTGACATCAGCCCGTATGGGCGGTGGCACGCCCCGGTCAGGCCAGCGAACAGGCTGTGCTGGCGGGCACCGAATTCGATCTGACCATCGACTCGCTCAGCGTCAACTTCAGCGGTCACGAACGCACCGCTATGGCCATTAACGGCAGCATTCCCGGCCCGCTTCTGCGTTGGCGTGAAGGCGATACCGTGACGCTGCGGGTGCACAACCGTCTGCCACAGGACACCTCTATTCATTGGCACGGCATCCTGCTGCCGGCCAACATGGACGGCGTGCCCGGCTTCAGCTTCACCGGCATCGCCCCGGACGGCATGTACGAGTACAGTTTCAAGGTGAAGCAGAGCGGCACCTACTGGTACCACAGCCACTCGGCCTTTCAGGAACAGCTCGGCGTCTATGGGCCGTTAGTGATCGATCCACTCGAACCCGAGCCGTTCGAATACGAGCGCGACTACGTGGTGATGCTCACCGACTGGACCGACGAAAGTCCGGCGCGAGTAATCAACAAGCTGAAGAAGCAGTCCGACTACTACAACCGCGGCCGTCGCACGGTTGGCGGCTTCATCGACGACGTGGCAGACCAGGGCTGGCGCGAGACGCTCGGCAATCGCTGGGCCTGGGCGAAGATGAAGATGACACCCACCGATCTCGCCGATGTCAGCGGTGAAACTTATACCTATTTGCTCAACGGCCAGGCACCGGACGGCAACTGGACCGGCCTGTTCCAGCCAGGCGAGCAGGTGCGGCTGCGGCTGATCAACGGCTCGGCAATGACTTATTTCGACTTCCGCATCCCCGGCCTGAAGCTCACCGTGGTGGCCGTTGACGGTCAGAACGTCGAGCCGGTGGAAGTCGACGAGTTGCGCCTGGCTGTGGCGGAAACCGTCGATGTCATCGTCACACCGGATGGCAGCCGAAACGCCTACACCCTCTTCGCTCAATCCATGGACCGCAGCGGCTACGCCCGCGGCACACTGTCGGTGCGTGACGGCCTGAGTGCGCCGGTACCGGAGCTCGATCCACGGCCGGAGCTGACCATGGAAGACATGGGACACGGTGATCATGGCTCCCACGGCGAGGTTGACGATTCGGCCGGGCAGGCTCCAGCGAACAGCCAAGGCGGTATAGATCACGCGCAGATGAACCATGGCCAGATGAATCACAGTGATATGGCCGAAATGGGTCACTCCGCCATGGGGCGCACCGGCATGGCAGATGCCGGCGGTCAGATGGAAATGCAGGCTCATCCCGCGAGCGAGAACGGCAATCCGCTAGTGGACATGCAGACCATGATGCCGGTGCCCAAGCTGAATGATCCGGGTATCGGCCTGCGCGACAACGGCCGCCGTATTTTGACCTACGCCGACCTGCGCAGCACCTTCCCCGACCCGGACGGTCGTGAGCCGATGCGTACCATCGAGCTGCACCTAACCGGTCATATGGAGCGCTTCGCCTGGTCGTTCGACGGCATTCCCTTCGCCGACGCCGAGCCGGTCCGCCTGAAATACGGTGAGCGGGTGCGCTTCGTGCTGGTCAACGACACCATGATGCATCACCCCATTCATCTGCATGGCATGTGGAGCGACCTGGAGGACGAACACGGCAACTTTCAGGTGCGCAAGCACACCATCGACATGCCGCCCGGCTCGAAACGCAGCTACCGCGTAACCGCCGACGCCCTCGGGCGCTGGGCTTATCACTGCCACATGCTGATGCACATGGACCTCGGGATGTTCCGTGAAGTCCGCGTTGAGGAATCGGAGAAGCATGTGCAAACGCCACAGGCGGAAGCTGAAAAAAGGGCATCAGCATGGCCATTAAGATACCGCTGACCATCGCCTTGATCCTGAGCGCTGCGCTCAGCCAGGCTCAAGAATCCATGGATCATCCGAGCCACACGGAGCATGGCGGTCATGCTCCGATCGCTTCCGAGCCGATGGATCACTCGGGAATGAGTCACGGCAACGCAACGACTATTCCGAGCGATATGGATCATGGCGCCATGGACCATTCGGCCGATGAGATGCCGCATCCACCCGCGACCGGTATTCCACCAGGGCAAGCGAGCCGCCCGCCCGTACCGACCATCAGGCCCGACGACCGCGCCGCCGCCTTTCCTGAACTGCCCGCGCACCAGATGCACCAGGGCGGCACGCACTTTTTGTTCGTCGCTGACGAGCTGGAATGGCAGGACGCCGACGATGGCAGCAGCCTGGCCTGGGATATCAGCGGTTGGGCCGGTGGCGATATCGATCACCTAGCGTTTCGCTCCGAGGGTGAGCGGACCAACGGTCGTACCGAAGAGGCCGAGCTGCAGCTGCTCTGGAGCCATGCCATTAGCCCCTGGTGGGAAACTGTTGCGGGTGTTCGCCAGGACTTCAAACCCGGCTCGCCGCAGACCTGGGCCGCCTTCGGCATACAGGGAATGCCACTGTATGGCCTGGAGACCGAAGCCACCGTCTTCATCGGCGAGGGAGGCCAGAGCGCGCTGCGCCTGGAGGCTGAGTACGACATCCTGCTGACCCAGCGCTGGGTCTTGCAGCCCACCGCGGAAATCAACCTGTACGAGCGCAACGACGATCGCCGCAGTGTGGGTTCAGGCCTGAACGATGCCGGCGTCGGGCTGCGCCTGCGTTATGAGATCAACCGGCAGTTCGCGCCTTACGTCGGGGTGAGCTGGGATCGCGCCTACGGCAATAGCGCAGATTTGCTACGCGCCGAGGGTGAAGATGCCAGCGAAGCCCGCGTGGTAGCGGGTATCCGATTCTGGTTCTGAGGTCCGGCAAATGCTTAAAACCATCACGGCGCTGCAGGCGGCTGCCCTCGTAATCCTTCTGATCGGCGCTGTCGTGGTGTATTCGGGCGTAGTCAACGTCGCCGCCGATAATCCGCACAGTGCGCCGATTTACGCATTACTGGAAACCGCTCGCGAACGCTCCATCGCGGTCCGCGCTAAGAATATCGAGGTGCCCGATCTTGGCGACGCAGATCTGATCCAGTCAGGCGCCGGCAACTACGATGCCATGTGCGTCGGTTGCCATCTCGCTCCAGGTATGACCGAAACCGAGCTGAGCCAAAACCTCTACCCCGCCCCGCCGAGTCTCGCCGATGCCGACCGAGAGAGCGATCCGGCCAGAGATTTCTGGGTCGTCAAGCATGGAATCAAATCCACCGCCATGCCAGCCTGGGGCAAGAGCATGGACGACCCGTACATATGGGGATTGGTCGCCATACTCGAACAGCTACCCGCACTGAGCGCCGCCGAGTATCGCGCGCTGGTGGCCTCAAGCGGCGGTCATGAGCACGGCGGTGGCGAGTCTGAAGGGCACGATCACGGCGGCAAGCACCAGGGCAGCCATCAACAGTCCGAGCCAAAACCCGCGGCAGACCCTGACGTCCATCATCACGCCAATGGCAGCAAGCACGTTCATTGACGGGGCTGCCGGCGGGGTTTGGAACGGCTTCGCGAGCTCGCGGCCACCGCCCCGCCTCAACAGCGCTAGCTCTGCAGGCTCTCGACTGGCGACGCTTGCGTCACCTCGCTTACGCCAAGTGGACGATAGGCATCGCGCCAGGCCTGGTAACGCTCGTCTTGCCAGACACACTGATGCAGGCGCGCCATGCCGTCCGGATCATTGAGCAGACGCCAACGTGCCGCTTCAGCGGCGCCGTTGGGCCCGGCATCAAGGATTTGCCGCATGCGCTGCTCGCGCAGCACCTCGGCGCCAGTCACTACCTTGGCGTGTCGTGCCCGCGCCATGCCGCATACCAATGCGTTATAGATCGGATCCACCGTCGCAGCGATAAAGCCATCGTGCAACGCATTGTCCTGGTTCTGCCGGGTATAACGATCAGTCGAGGCCAGCTCCTGCGGTGGGTTGAACTCCTCGGGAATCAGGAACAACTTGCACCGGAAGGCAGCCAGGCCGAGCCCCGTGCGACTGGTGATCACCGAGACCGGCGCCGAGAGGATCAGCGACACGACGATAGGTGCCAGCCACCACAGAAATGCCGGATCGAGCCAGCCTACCAGCGCCGTCCAGAGCACACCCAGTAGCATCTGCGAACCGTGCCGACGTAGTGCCTCGCCCCATGGCGTGGCATTGTCGGCACGCTGCGGCGAGTTCCACTGCACCGACCAGCCGAGGAACGCGGCGGTGACGAACACCGTGTGAAACAACATGCGTACCGGCGCTGCCAGCATCGAGAACAATGTTTCCAACAGCATCGACAGCAGCAGGCGAATACCGCCGCCATACTCGCGGGCACCCTGAATCCAAATCAGCAGCACGCTGAGCAGCTTGGGCAGGAACAGCAGTGTCAGCGTCGCCGAGAACAACGCGATAGCTTCGCGCGGATGCCATTGCGGCCACAGCGGATACAGCTGGTTCGGTTGCAGGAAATATTCCGGCACCATCAGCGTGTGAACCGCCAGCAACCCGGTCGACAACGCCAGGAAAACAAACCAGAGCGGTGCCGACAGATACGACATGACGCCGGTGAGAAACACGAACCGATGCACGGTGTGCATGCCCTTGACCAGGAACAGCCGGAAATTCATCAGGTTGCCGTGGCACCAACGGCGGTCGCGCTTGAGCTCGTCGAGCAGGTTCGGCGGCAATTCTTCGTAACTACCCGGCAGGTCATAGGCGATCCACACGCCCCAGCCAGCGCGCCGCATCAGCGCGGCTTCGACGAAGTCATGGGAAAGGATATCGCCGGCGAAGGACCCCTTTCCCGGTAGCGGTGCCAAGGCACAGTGTTCAATGAAGGGTTTGACCCGGATGATCGCGTTATGGCCCCAGTAATGGGATTCGCCCAACTGCCAGAAATTGAGGCCCGCGGTGAACAACGGCCCGTAGACCCGTGTGGCGAATTGCTGCATCCGTGCATAAAGCGTATCCATGCCCGAGGCCTTGGGCGCGGTCTGGATGATGCCGGCGCCGGAATTAGCTTCCATCAGCCGCACCAGGCTGGTCAGGCATTCGCCGCTCATCACGCTGTCGGCATCGAGTACCACCATGTAGCGGTAGCTACTGCCCCAGCGACGGCAGAAGTCGTCGATATTGCCGCTCTTGCGCTTCACCCGACGCCGACGGCGGCGGTAGAAGATATGGCCGAAGCCGTCGACCTCGCGACACAGCTCCAGCCAGGCTTTCTGCTCGGCGACGCAGGTATCCGGATCGTTGCTGTCGCTGAGGACAAAAATGTCGAAATGTTTGATTTGCCCGGTCGCCTTGAGCGACTCGTAGGTTGCACGCAGCCCGGCAAACACCCTCGGGACGTCCTCATTGGCGATGGGCATCACCAAGGCCGTGCGCGCATCGTCCGGAATCGGCTCGTCACCGAGCGTGGTGGCGGAAATGTTGTAGCGATCATGACCTTTGAGCAGCTGGAAAAAACCCATCAGCGCGGTCCAGAACCCTACCGACACCCAGCAGAACAACAACGCGAAGAGCAGCAGAATGCTCGTCTGCATCACATAGGGAAGGATCTGGCTCGCCGACTGCTGCAGCGGCTGCTGAAACACCTGCTGCAGATCCACCAGCGCCCAACCCTGGTAAGGCAGCACGGACTTCATGTGCCAAGTGGCGATAACGGTCTGCACGAGCATCAGGATCAGCAACGTGGTGCGACGCAAGCCGGCCACCTTGCGCCAGCCCGAGCGGTCTATGGCCAGCGAGGTGGGCACGTCGACCGTTCGATTCTTCTTGCGCAGCAATCGCCACCAGCTCAGACGCAGCACATTGGTGTGCCAGGGTTCTGGCACCATCCGGGTGCGCACGATTGGCGGCGTCGACTGAATGCAGACGCGACCCTGGTGGTCGCGCGAATGCGCCCGACCACGTTCCAGGGTTTCGCCCCAGCCGAGCTTCAGCCTTGCGGCGACCGAGCCCAGCAAACTGCCTGCGCTCGGCTCACCGTTGTCGGCGGTCGGCACGCTGCGGGCCAGGACCCGATGCAGATCGTCCAGTTCGCCGCCCTCCCGCTCCACCTCGCGAGCCAGGGTTTCGCGCTGTTCGGCACTGAGCGGCAGCTGCTCGATGTAACGTCCTGTAATTGGTTGCTCCACTGGGCTATTCATGGGACGGAATCTGGTAGCTCCAGGTTTCGGAAAGTGTCTTCTCGCCTTCCACCAGGGCTGCCCGCAGTTCTACTGGGCGGGCTGGATCGCGCACTTTCAGCCGTAACGTCAAGCGCCAACCCTTGGTCACGGGGTTGTGGCGCAGGTTGTTTTCCACCAGCTCGGCATTATCGCCGACACTTACCCGCGTGCTTACCGGTGCATCCGCTGGCAGCTCGGCCAGGTTCGGGCCAACGAAGTCGACGATGAGCGCGGTGCTGCCGTCGGGCTGGCGGATCAGGTTGGATTGTTTGACGTCACCGGCGGAAAGGCGTGTCTGCATGACCCAGGCTAGCGCCGGGTCATGCAGAGCCGGCTCGTCCATGGTGAAGTGCAGGGTATAACCGAAATCCAGCGGATTGCCCGGCTGCGGCGGCTCTTCGGGGACCCAGAAAGCAACGATGTTGTCGTTGGTTTCATCGGGTGTGGGAATCTCGATCAACTCCACACGCCCCTTGCCCCAATCGCCACGCGGCTCGACCCAACCGCTTGGGCGCAGTTCGTAGCGGTCGTCCAGATCCTCGTAACGACCGAAGTCCCGAGTGCGTTGGAGCAGTCCGAAACCACGCGGATTTTCAACGCTATAGCTACTGATGGATAGACGCTTGGGATTGTTCAACGGCCGCCAGATCCATTCGTTGTCGCCCGTATGGATCGCCAGGCCTTCGGAGTCGTGAAGCTGCGGCCGATAGTTGAGCTGACTGCTGGGCTGGTTGGCGCCGAACAGATACATGCTGGTCAAAGTACCGATGCCGAGCTTTTCGACCGGCTGGCGCAGATAGACCCGCGCCTGCACGTCAACCGTGCTGTCCTTGCCAGGCGTTACCACCATGCGGTAGGCACCGGTCGCGCGAGGTGAATCCAGCAGGGCGTAAATCACCAGATTGCGCCGGTCGGCCTGCGGCCGCTCCACCCAGAATTCGCGGAAGCGCGGAAACTCCTCCCCACCGGGCAACGCGGTATCGATCGCCAGGCCACGCGCCGACAGCCCATAAACCTGGCCTTTGCCAACCACCCGGAAGTAACTGGCGCCGAGCAGTGTCATCAACTCGTCCGCCTTGTCCGGCTTGTTCAGGGGATACAGCACTTTGAAACCGGCGAAACCGAGATTTTCCAAGGCTGCGGGCTCGATCTGCACCTTGCCGAAATCGAACATTTCCGGATCGTAGCGAACCTCTTCGACGCCCGTGGCGGAGATCTCGTTGATTTTTACCGGCACGTCGAAATGCATGCCCTGATGGTAGAACTGCAGCTCGAACGGCGTTTCCGCGTCGTGCCAAAGTGCTTTGTCGCCACGAAAGCGCAGTTGTTGATAGTCACCGAACGCCATGTCGCGGAATACCGCTGGCAAATTGCTCTGTGGCGCTACGTAGCGTTCTGCCGCCAGTTTCTCGGCTTTTACGGCAACATCTTCGATACCGAACGCCCAACTATTACCCGCTACCAGAGCCATGGACAGGCTCAACGCCATACCCAATACCCGGGCTTTGCGGACGCCTGTTCTGAAATGATAGGTTCGTGACACACCGCCTCCTGATTCATTGCGATTACCGCCAGCCGTTTCCGGCCCCGGTTTGCTTTCGTTGGTCTGCCGCAGCGGGAAATGATTCCCCGACCTGTCGTTAGTAATCGAAGCGGCGCGATCATCCCATGCCGGCTATTGGCCGGATAGCTACCGCGGAGACGATTTTTTTTAGCGACCCGCCCCGGCCGGTCGGATGTCTGATATCGCTACCGCCGCCTTCACTCCAGCACGAAGCGCTGCTGCATCACGTGCTGCGAATCCAACCCGATCTGCACTGCAAACTCACCCGATTCAGCCACTCGTTGCAGCTGGGCATTGACGAACTTCAGGTCGTCCTCATCGATGCTGAAACGAATCTCGCGTTCCTCGCCCGCCTTTAGGGCGACTTTGCGAAAGGCCTTGAGCTCCTTCACCGGGCGGATTACCGAGGCCACCAGATCCTGGATGTACAGCTGCACGACAGTCGCACCGTCGCGCTGGCCAGTGTTCTTCAACGTCACGCGTGCCTCCAGCGTGCCTTCGCGTGACATGGTTGGGCTCGACAAGCGGACCTCGGACACCTCGAAATGGGTATAACTCAAGCCGTAACCGAAGGGATAAAGAGGGCCGTTGGGCTCTTCGAAATACTGCGAGGTGTAGTTGCCTGGTTTGCCTTCGACATAAGGCCGGCCCACGCGGAGGTGGTTGTAGTAGGTGGGAATCTGCCCCACTGAACGCGGGAAGGAAATCGGCAGCTTGCCGGAAGGGTTGTAGTCGCCGAACAGCACGTCGGCGATGGCATGACCGCCCTCAGTGCCGCTGAACCAGGTTTCCACGATTGCATCGGCGTTCGCCTTCGCCCAGGCGAGCTCCAGCGGCCTGCCGTTCATCAACACCAGCACCAGGGGCTTGCCGGTCTCCTTCAATGCTTTCAGAAGAGCCTGCTGGCTCGGCGGGATTTGCAGACTGGTGCGGCTCGACGCCTCGTGGGACATGCCACGCGATTCACCCACCGCGGCGACTATCACATCGGCCTTTTCGGCGGTTGCCACCGCTTCGGCGATCATCTCTTCCGGTGAGCGAGGGTCCTGCACCACCTCCGGGTTGTCCCAGTTGAGAAAATTCAAATACTCGACCATATGCGGGTCATCGGTGATGTTGGCTCCGCGCGCATGGAGCAGGACCGCCTCGTCGCCCAGCGCGTCTTGCATCCCCTCGCGCAGGGTCACCGACTGTTTAGCGACACCCGCCGCAGACCAGCTGCCCATCATGTCCACCGGCGAGTCCGCCAGCGGGCCGACCAAGGCGATGGTGCCGCCCTTCTTCAACGGCAGCGTTCGATCGTGGTTCTCCAGCAGCACGATCGACTGGCGCGCAACGGCTCTCGCCGCCTCGCGGTGCAGACGGCTTTCGGCGTTGGTGTCTTTCGGATCATCGCGGGCTACGCCGATTCGCCGGTAGGGGTCGTGGAACAGGCCCATGTCGTACTTAGCGCCCAGCACTTCACGCACAGCTGAGTCGATTTCTCCGATTTCGACATCGCCCGCCTCGACCAACCCCGGCAACTCCTGGCGATACAACGAATCGGCCATGCTCATGTCGATGCCAGCCTTGATCGCCAGCCGGGCGGCCTCGCGCCCGTCGCGTGCCACGCCGTGGCGCATCAATTCACTGATCGCGCCGTGATCACTGACGGTCACGCCATCAAAACCCCAGTCCCGCCTCAGCAGATCCCGCAATAACCAAGTATTGGCACTTGCCGGTACGCCATTGATGGAGTTAAGCGCAACCATCACCCCGCCCGCCCCCGCGTCGATGGCGGCGCGATAAGGCGGCAGAAAGGCCTGATGCATGCGCATCGGGCTCATATCCACCACGTTGTAGTCGCGCCCACCTTCGACTGCACCGTAAAGGGCAAAATGCTTGACGCTAGCGGTCACGCTGTCGGGAGCCGCGGGCGATTCGCCCTGATAGGCCTGAACCATGGTGCGGGCGATTTCCGACACCAGGTAAGGATCTTCACCATAGCCTTCGGATGTACGGCCCCAGCGAGGATCGCGGGAAATATCGACCATGGGGGCGAACGTCATATCGAGCCCGTCGGCGCTGGCTTCGATGGCCGACACGCGCCCGCTCTTGGCTATCGTGTCCAGATCCCAGCTCGACGCCAACCCCAGCCCGATGGGGAAGATTGTCCGATGCCCATGCACAACGTCGTAGGCGAAGAAGATCGGGATTTTCAGCCGGCTTCGCAACGCGGCATCTTGCATCGGGCGATTGTCCTGGCGGGTGACGGTGTTGAAGGTACCGCCAATATGCCCTGCGGCCAGCTCCTCGAGAATGCGTGGTCGTGGCATGTCTGCGCCGATGCTGATCAAACGCAATTGTCCGATCTTTTCTTCGAGTGTCATTTGTTCGATCAAGCTGGCAATGAAGGCTGGTTTGTCATCCAGCAAATCAGGTCCGGTCTCGGCGGCGGCGACATGAAGCGAAAGGCCGGCGATTAAACCGAACAGATAAAGCCTTTTCATTAGAGGTTCCTGGCTTACGGGGCGTTTTTGGCGTTCCGCGTGGCTACCGGAATTGCCGGCTGGTCACCTGCCGAGTATGAATGCCTCGGCCTGTTACAAGCCACAGAGGCCATCACGCTGTGGCCCACGCGAATATTGCGGCGCGTATGCGAAAGCGGAGCGCGGATAGCGTGCCTAGGTCGTTGCAGCGAAGCGCTTTACGGATTCGAGCCAGTCGGCGTCCAACCGGCTCTGATCGGTTTCAATTTCGCGCGCCGCCAATGTTTCCCCGTGCCGATCGATCTCGCGAGCTGCCTCACTCAGGGCCGCGCTGTTGCCGTCCAACTGATGCATCTGCGTCAAACCCAAATGGTAAAAGCGCAACAACTTCATCGCATCCGAATCGCCAACGGCCACACCGGCAGTGACGTGATGCATGACGTTGGTCACACGCATCAGGCTGCGCTTGAGGTGCCAGCCATAGACCGCGCAATTCATCCACGGCTGCTTCCAGTACACCGAACGCACCAGCGCAATGGTCAGCAGCAGCCCGGCAGCGACGCCCAAGGCATTAAAACGAAGGTTGTCCCCGCCCGCCTCGCCGAATACCGCGACCGCCAGGGCGGCCAACCCCATGGCCAGTACCGCGAAGGTCGCTGCGATGATCAGCGTGCTGCGGCGAGTCTGTTGACGGTAGGTTTCGGGGCTAAGCTGCTTGTTGATCTCGAATATCACCATGAGTTGGTTCCTGGTTGGCGATGAGCAGGTTCGCGGCATTATCACCGCAATCGCACAACCGGTACCTGACGATGAGCATCAGAACTCCATTTGCAGCCGATGCGCACAGGACATTACGGAGAGGTACATGCGCCGACTCGCGACTCCAGCCGACTTGGACCGCGTCTACGACATCTACATGCATGAAGAAGTGGTGCCCTATCTCGGCTTCGACCCGATGCCTCGGGCGGACTTCGGCAAGGTGTTCGATCCATTGTTCGAAAGCGGCTGCTTCTACGTGTACGAAGTCGAAGGCCGCGTGCAGGGCTTCTACAAGGCGCAACGGCATCTGGGCCGCGCGGCGCATGTTGCCTATCTGGGAACCCTGGCGGTGGCGCCGGAGGTGAAAGGCAGCGGGATAGCCAGAGCGATGATGGACGATGCCCTCTCTCGGCTGCGCGAAGCCGGCGTCATCCGAGTCGAACTGACGGTCGAGGCGGACAACCCGCGTGCGATCGCCTTTTACGAACGCTTCGGGTTCATTCGCGAAGGTGTTCAACGGGCCGCTTACAAGCGTGCCTCCGATGAGCGCTACGTTGATGAATGGATGTACGGCCTTTTGCTAAACGAGCGATGAACTCGCACCGGACATACAACGCAGCGCCTGGCGGCCAAGCCGCCCGGCACCGCATCGACGGCTTCAGTTTTTCAACTTGGTCGTGACCTGAGCCACCAGCTCACCCTGATAGCGAGCAATGGTCAATTCCTTGTTGGACGGTTGGCGCGAGCCGTCACCGCCGGCGATCGTCGAGGCACCGTAAGGCGTGCCGCCGTTGGTTTCGGAAATATCGAAGAATTCGCCGATGCCGTAGCCAGTCGGGACGATGATCATTCCGTGGTGCGCCAGGGTGGTCCAGGTGGAAGTGATGGTCATTTCCTGTCCACCGCCGGTTCCGGTGGAGGTGAACACACTGGCGACCTTGCCATGCAGAGCGCCCTTGGCCCAGAGGCCGCCGGTCTGGTCTAGGAAGTTGCGCATCTGCCCGGACATGTTGCCGAAGCGGGTCGGCGTGCCAAAGATGATCGCATCGTAATCGGGCAGCTCGGCCGGAGAAGCGACGGGCGCGGCCTGATCGGTCTTGCCGCCGGCATTCTTGAATGCCTGTTCCGGCATCGTTTCCGGCACGCGCTTGAGAGTGACCTCGGCGCCCTGAACACGGCGCGCGCCTTCGGCTACCGCGTTGGCCATGGTTTCGATGTGGCCGTACATCGAGTGGTACAGCACAAGAATCTTCGCCATCTCTGTTTCCTCTTCCTGGGTTATATGTTCGGGTTGGACTCAATAATCATCGGTGTTCAGCGCACGTCGACCAGCACCACTTCGCTGTCTTCCAGCGCCTTGATCGTCAGCAACGCTTCATCGCGCACCGCCAGGCCATCACCCGCCGCAGCGATGTGATCACCAATCTCGATGCGCCCACTGGCGGGCACCAGATAGATCAGCCGACCAGGGTCGATCTGGTATTCGGCAACCTGCCCGGCTGAAAGTGTCGCCGCCACCAAACGCGCGTCGGCACGGATCGGCAACGCATCGCCATCGTCAGCTCTGCCGCTGGCGAGCGTGACGAAGGCTCCGGCCCGCTCGCCCGCCGGGAAAGGACGCGTGCCCCAAGCTGGCGGCAGGCCGGATTGGTCGGGGTAGATCCATATCTGGAAGATCTCGGTGGGCTCGTCTTCCAGGTTGTATTCGCTGTGAGCGATACCGGTGCCGGCGCTCATTACCTGCACATCGCCCGCCAGGGTGCGGCCGCGATTACCCAGACTATCCTCGTGAGTGATCGCGCCCTTGCGCACGTAGGTGATGATCTCCATGTCGCTATGCGCGTGTTTTGGAAAGCCCGAATGCGGTGCGATGGTGTCGTCGTTCCAGACTCGCAGGCGTCCCCAGTGCATGCGGGCGGCGTCGTGGTAATCGGCAAAAGAAAAGTGATGACGGGTATCCAACCAGCCGTGTTTCGCACCGCCGAGTTCGGCGCGGGGGCGTAATTCGATCATCGATAGCAACCTCTGAGTGAAACCAGCCCGGAGGGTTGAAAGCGCTACCGGGCGATGAGTGAGGTCATCTTTTATTGAATAGCTGGACATATGGGTGCATTTTTCGACACGAATTAATCTAATAATTCGATAACACCGCATCCCGCTCTGCCGTTTTTGTTCATGCCAAAAATTCCAGCGCCTCTTTCATCAACAGATCAGGCACTTCTTCAGGTATGTAATGACCGGCCGGCAGCGATTTGCCTTGCACGTCAGCCGCTACCTCGCGCCATTCCTTCAGCGGATCGAAGCAACGCTCGATGACACCTTTGGCTCCCCAGAGCACCAGCAATGGCGCTTCGATACGCCTTCCGGCGACGCGGTCTTCTTGATCGTGCTGAAGATCGATACCGGCACTGGCACGATAGTCCTCGCAAAACGCATGAATGGTGCCGGGCAGCTTCATACAGCGCAGGTATTCGGCATAGGCGGCATCGCTGAAGGGATGCACATGGTCGGCGCGAGTCGCCACGGCGGTGCGCAGGATGAGCTCTGGGTCAGCTTCGAGCAGTGTTTCTGGCAGCGGCGCCGGACGAATCAGGAAAAACCAGTGCCAGTAAGCGCGAGCGAAGGTTTCGTCGGTCTGGCTGTACATGGCGAGCGTTGGCGCGATGTCCAGCAAAATCAGCCGTCGCACGGCTGCCGGATGGTCCATTACCAGCCGATGGCTGACTCGCGCTCCGCGGTCGTGCGCAATTATGTCGAAGTGCTCAAAGCCAAGCGCGTGCATCAGCTCCACCTGGTCGCTCGCCATTTCTCGTTTGCTGTAGGCGATGTGATTGTCGCCGCCCTCCGGCTTACTGCTATCGCCATAGCCGCGCAAATCAGCCGCTACGACGGTGAAACGTTCAGCCAGCTGATCGGCAACTTTGTGCCAGATGACATGAGTTTGTGGGTAGCCGTGAAGCAGCAGCAAGGGCGGCCCGGAACCGCCTTTGCGATAAGCGATTCGCACGCCGTTGACTTCGCACTCGTCTCGCTGAAACTGCTCGAACATGGGATCACTCCTCAATGGTGGTTTCTAAGCCTAGGCGCAGATCGTTCAAGCGCAACAGTTGACATCAGCCAAGTCTCAGCGGAAGGCGGAATCCGATACATCGCCTCGTACAGCCCCTCTCCACCGGGATTGCTATAGCCAAACCAGCGCTGCATCGGATACACGCGAATTAGCCTGCAACTGTGCAACTCATTGCGCAGTCGACGTATTTGCTGCGAATCAGGCCATAAAACTGCGCTGTTCGTTTGCACCGCCGGAGTGCTTTGTCGCATGGTTTGCGCGGCCAGGTGAGCGCTCAGCTTCGCTGGCTCATCGGACGGGAAAAAGCGCGGGCAATGAATGCCCGCGCCATTCAGAACAAGGACAGTGGCGATGCCTGACAACATTGAAAATTGGAGTTATCCCTTTCCCAGTGGCGCTGCCCACCCATTCGCGGAGTTGACTAGCCTGGCCAAAGCCAACGGCGGTTATTACCCAATGGGGGCGAACGGCCTGTGGCATGGCGGCGTGCATTTCGATAAAGGCACCGACACGGCTTTAAATCAGTCCAGCGTTCGTTGCATCGCCGATGGTGAAGTAATCGCTTACCGTATCGACGAGCAATACCCGATCAGCGAATACACAGGCGATATCCCGCTGATCAAACGCGCACTATTTTCCACCGGCTTCGTCCTGGTCAGGCATCGCCTGTCGCCACCGCCACTAGGCACTACGCCTACATCGACCGCGCCAGTGTTGATCTTCTACAGCCTGTATATGCATCTGCAGGACTGGGCCGGCTACCAACGCCAAACAAACCTGCCACACCCGGAATTCTGGGGCGACGGAACATACCGCGTCGCAACCCAGGGCTCGGCCCTCAATGTACGCGCCGAGGCCAATCAGAACGCGGCGATCCTGGCCGCGCTATCCAACGGAGCACGGATCAAGATCAGTGCCGGAAACGGCGAGTTTCGCAAGCTGCTGAGCATCATCAGCGGCACGGCGGAGCCAGCGCTGGAGCCTACCGGCGACGAAGAAGCCCTGCCGGGCTACCTCGCGATCAAATTTCTTAAAGCACAACGCGAACCCCAAGCCATGGACAAGGTGGTGGCATTGGACGCTCCGATACCAATCAAGGCCGGCGACCTTATCGGCCACCTCGGCCAATATCAGAATCAAAGCGAGGGCACGCCTCAGCCATTGCTGCATCTGGAGGTGTTCAGCTGTGACGATGTACCCGCATTCATCGCGTCGAGCCGAGCTCACGCAGCTCGCCTGCCGGATGAACAGAAAACCCTTTTGAAAATCCACAAAGGCGCCAGCAAGCTTATCCCGCACCGGGCAGGTATTAGCCCCGATATCAGCGATGAGGGCGTCACAATCGGCGTTGATTTGATCCTCCCGCAAAGCCTTCTCGACAGCCTGCCCGCGGACGCCAAGCTGATCGCCCCGGCCAGCAACCACGGTACGTCATGCAGTCCAGAAATCCGCTGGTGGCGCCTCGACAATCTGCTAGCGGACCAAGACGGCCAGCCAATCAGCGGCTGGTTGGCCGAACAGGAAATGATCACCACCCGCCACAGCCCGTGGGAATGGGAAGGCTACGACTTCATCGAGGACGGCGAACGTCCGGTCAACGCCCTGGCGTATCACCTCGAAGCCCTACGCCGCCTGAACGAAGATGAACGGGCTAGCTACCAAGGCATGATCGACCTGTCCGACAAAGGCCCGATCAAGCAGCGCCTGCAGGCCATCCTTGACGGAAACGGCGACCAGAAAATCACCCCCGAAGAAATCCGCACCGCCATAAGTAAACCCTGGCACGCCCAGTCCATCGCCCAGCTGATTACCCGCCACGAAAGCGAATGGTTCTGGAATCCGGTCAAATGGGATGAGTTGGATGAGCTGATGGACCACAACTCCGCCGCCCCGAACTTGGATTGGGTTGAAGAGAAGAAGCGGATTGAAAGGTTGTCGTGGTGGAAAGATTTGGCCGGGAAACATGGGATAACAGCGGATAGCGTCGCTTGGCACTTCCACCCAATAGGTTTATTTGCGACCCATGCAATAAAGCAAAAACCGACAATCAAGGAAGGTCGAATTACATTCGATGCCGAAGGGAACGACATTCCTAGCTCAGCATATTTCAGCCGGACGATCCATTGGCCAGGCAATGAGCTATCAGGCGTCACCTTGGGTCGAGGTTATGACATGGGATCAAGAAGCGAGTCGGAGATATATAATCACATGATCGCGGCAGGCATTAGCACAACGCAAGCTTCGGAAATATCTCAAGCACATAACCTGAAAGGCCCTCATGCGCAGAAATTTGTAATAGAAAATAAGAAAAAAATAGGAGCGATAAGCTTCGACCAGCAAATTTTACTATTCAATTTAATTTATCCTTTCTATGTACGCAGAGCCATCACCAATTACGATGACTGGACCTCCGATGAACCAGACAGAACAGAGTGGGCTAACCTTCATCAGGTAATAAAGGATATATTGGTGGATTTTGTTTATCAGGGCTTCACCAAAGGGCCAAATCCGATGAAAGCAGGAATGAATAATGACGCAAATGAACTGATCAGATACATCGAAAACACACCAGCGATAAGCCAATATGAAAGTGGCAGACACAGAGCTGACTATTTGAGAAGAGCAGCTAAGGACGGCCAATGAAATACTTAACCTACCTAGCGACAGCCATCAGTTTATTGATCGCATCGACAACCAGTTACGCTACCGATCCAGAAAGTAGTTCCTGCAAATCACTTGAGAGCAGCCAACAAGTTTTCGAGTGTTCCATATATGAGAAGACAAAAGCAGATAAAGATCTGAATAATCAATATCGCAGCCTTCTAGAAAGAGTTTCTAGCCAATACAAATCAAACCGAGCCTTGAGCAAAGAATATATCCAAAGAATAAAACATTCTCAACGGCTATGGATTAAGCTGCGGGATGCAAATTGCGCACTGGAAACCTATCAGATAGAGACTGGCACTCAAGCTTATGAGGCCACGCTTAACTATTGCATAGCACGGATTAGCGGTGAACGCTCCAGATATTTGGAGCGCATCGCGCCCAACCTATAGCGAGCCAAACTAAATCTATGGGCTTCCACATTGCAACAAGTAGCCGAATGAAGGCTTACGAATTCTGCCCGATAGTTACAGAGAAGCAGTAGCGGAACATAGGCAGCCTGAACTTATTGAAATCAGCCCAACGCCAGCGGCAAAAACAGCGCAATCAGAATCCCCAGCAGACTCATACCCAACGCCGCGAAGGCGCCGCACTCATCGCCCTCTTCCAGTGCGCGCGCCGTGCCGATGGCGTGGGCGTTGATGCCATAGCTCAGGCCACGCGCAGCCGGATGGTCCACACCGGCCCAGCCCATCAGCCAAGGCCCTAGCGCAGTGCCGATGACACCTGTGAGCATGACGAAAACCGCTGCCAGCGAAGCGAGGCCGCCAATCTGCTCGGCAACCAGCATGGCGATCGGCATGGTTGCAGCTTTGGGTGACAGGCTCATCAGCACCGACAGGTCCGCGCCCATCGCCCCGGCTATCGCCAGTGTCAGAAAGACACCCAGTACGCCGCCGCTCAGCAAGGTAATGAGGATCGGCCAGAACAATTGCTGGATGCGCCTAAGATGGCGATACAGCGGCACCGCCAACGCCACCGTTGCGGGGCCGACCAGCACGGCGATCATCGAGGCACCCTCGCGGTAGCTCGCATAATCGACTCCGCAAAGGTAGAGCGTTCCTACGACCAATAACATTCCTACCATCACCGGCTGCAGCACCAGCCAGCCGCTGCGCCGGTATAGCGCCAGCGCCAGTTGGAATGCGATCAGCGTCAACGCCACGGAAAACAGCGGGTGATTCAACGTCATCGCCCAGACTTGGCTCCATTCCGGACGGCTCATCCTTCGTTCTCCTGCCGCCGATCCATCCGCCTAATGAGGAATTGCATTAGCCATCCGCAGAACGGCACGGTCACCATCAGCGATAAAACCAGGCCAGCCGCAATAGCGGGCAAGTCGGCGAGCAAGGCATCGCTGCTGGTCATGATTCCTGCCGCCGGTACGATCAGCAGCAGCGGCAAGTATTGCAACAGCAGCGCTGCAGTTTTTTCGAGAGGCTCAGGAATGCCACGGCGCAGCAACAGCAGGCCGAACAGCAACACCATGCCGATGATCGGTCCGGGCAGCGCAGGCAGCAGCAAGAGGTTAATGACGCTGCCAAGCAACTGCAGCACTACCAGCAAGGTCAGGCCTTTGAGAATCATGGTGTTTCCTTATCGACAGCAGAACAGATCGCGACTGGCCTAGGCCAGGCGACGAATGGCAGCACGCGCCCACGTCCGATGCAAGCTTCGGACTATCACCCGGCGCAGCAGCCACGAAACAGGTGCAGATAGGCACAAAAAAAGCGGATCACAGGCTTGTGAACTGGCATCGATTGCCTGTGGCGTAGCGCCGCATGCTTGCTCCTGCCCTCCGCCAGATCGAAAGCGAACCTGGGCGCAGATGCGGATACGGCGGGCCATCTGGCCCTGGCTGTCCGCCAACCAGCATCCTTCCATGCTCGATCTGATCCGTATTTTTTGTGTTTACCTGAACCTGTTACGCAACTCACGCCGGACGGATGATCTGCGCCGCCTAACTGACTGATAGGGGCGCGCATAATGACCGAACGAATTCCCGCCAGGATCATCGAAAGCGTTGATCCGAGCAAACCCATACGCCTGACACCAGCCCAGACTGGCGGACCGATTCATACGCGCAGCTTCACCGGCCTGTTCCGCAATCTGCGCCTGCTTGGCGGCAGCCTTTTGTTGCTGCTCTACTTCGGCACTCAATGGTTGAATTGGGAAGACCGGCAAGCGGTGCTCTGGGACTTGGGCAAACAGCAGTTCCACATCTTCGGCGCCACCTTCTGGCCGCAGGACTTCATCCTGCTGTCGGCATTGCTGATCATCGCCGCCTTCGGACTGTTCTTCATCACCGTGCTGGCCGGTCGCGTATGGTGCGGCTCCGCCTGTCCTCAGAGCACCTGGACCTGGATGTTCATGTGGGCGGAAAAGGTCACCGAGGGCGACCGCGGCCAACGAATCAAACTCGACGCCGCGCCCTGGTCAGCGGCGAAACTGCTACGCCGCGCGGCCAAACATGCAATCTGGTTGGCGGTGAGCCTCGCGACGGCAATCGCGTTCGTTGGCTACTTCACCCCGGTTCGTGAGCTGGCACGCGACCTACTCACGCTGGATGTGGGCCCGATCGCCGGTTTCTGGCTGTTCTTCTTCACCGCTGCCACCTACATCAACGCAGGCTGGTTAAGGGAACAGGTCTGCCTGCACATGTGCCCCTATTCTCGCTTCCAGAGCGTGATGTTCGACGCCGACACCCTAGTGGTTTCCTACGACGCCAGCCGCGGAGAAAGCCGCGGTGCGCGCCGCAAGGAAAGCGATCCGCACGCTCTGGGCCTGGGCGATTGCATCGATTGCACCCTCTGTGTGCAGGTCTGCCCCACCGGCATCGACATCCGCGACGGCTTGCAGCTCGACTGCATCAGCTGCGGTGCTTGTATAGACGCCTGCGACAGCGTGATGGACAAGATGGGCTACGCACGCGGGCTGGTTCGCTACACATCAGAGCGCGCGCTGCAGGGCGGCAGGACGCGGCTGTTTCGTCCGCGATTGATCGGCTACGCAGCGGTTCTGCTTCTAATGTTCGGTGCCTTTACCTGGGCGCTAAATGAACGACCAATGCTCTCGCTGGACGTCGCCAGGGACCGCACCCTGTATCGCGAAAACATGCAGGGGCAGATCGAAAACATGTACAGCCTCAAGGTAATCAACAAGACCCAGCAACACCGGCAGTACACGATTTCGCTCGGCAAGGGACCGTTCGGACTGCACGGTCAGCTCGAAATCGACTTGGCACCAGGCGAAATCGCAGTTGTGCCCCTGAGCGTGGTGCTGGTCGACACCAACACTTCTAGCCGCGAGCTGCGCTTCGAAATCAAGGATGCGAACGATCCGGCAAGCCGAGCGAGTGTCTTGAGCACCTTCATCGCGCCTGCGAACCGCTAATCGAGCCATCCAAGACACGCGTTTTCCTCGGTGCCGTTCGTAGGATGGGTCGGGCCGCCTAGGTGCAACCCATCAGTTCGGGTTGATGGGTACCCATTCCAACAGCTGCCCCGGCCAATACTTATGCATCGCGAACCGATGTCCGCATTCACCTAGCTCCAGTATCGTCACCCAGCATTGCCGCCAATGATTCGGAACAAGATGAAGCGCTACGAAAAATTCGCAGACGAGATAGCTGAACTGATCCGCACCGGCGTACTGGCGCCCGGCGAGCGAGTACCGTCGGTGCGCCATGCCAGCCGCACCTATGGCATCAGCCCTTCTACGGTTTTCCAGGCTTACTATCTGCTCGAGGACCGCGGCCTGATTCAGGCACGGGCGCGCTCGGGCTACTTTGTTCGCGAGCACGCCAAGCGTCCATTGCACGAACCCGAGATCAGCCCACGATTAGCCGAAACCACCGACGTTGGGGTCAGCGAATTGGTGTTCTCGGTGCTTGCCTCGCTGCGTGATCCGAATACCGTGCCCTTCGGCTCGGCTTTCCCAAGTCCTGAACTGTTCCCCCTACAACGCCTGGCACGCTCAATGGCGCAGAGCGTGCGCGACATGCCCGCTAGCGAAGTGATCGCCGAGATGACGGCCGGCAATCCGGCCCTGCGCCGACAGCTCGCCCTACGCTACATGGTCAGCGGCGTCATGCTGCCAATGGACGAACTGGTGATAACCACTGGTGCCATGGAAGCGCTGAACCTCTGCCTGCAGGCCGTGACCGAACCAGGTGATCTGGTCGCCATCGAGGCGCCAGCCTTCTACGCCACGCTGCAAGTATTGGAGCGACTTAAGCTAAAAGCGGTGGAAATCCCGGTGCATCCGCGCGACGGCATTGATCTGGATACGCTTGCAGGCAGCCTCGCCACCCTGCCGATCAAGGCGTGCTGGTTCATGAGCAGCCTGCAGAATCCACTGGGCGCGAGCATGGGTGAGCCCAAGAAACGGCAGCTCTACGAGCTGCTGCAGCGGCATCAGGTGCCGTTGATCGAAGACGACGTGTATGCCGAACTGTATTTCACCCAAGCCCCGCCCAAGCCAGTCAAAAGTCATGACCGTGAAGGGTTGGTGATGCATTGCGGCTCGTTCTCCAAGAGCCTCGCGCCGGGCTATCGGATCGGTTGGGTCGCCGGCGGGCGTTACGCCGAGCAGATCAGCCGACTCAAGTTAATGACCACCATTTCCCCTTCGGTCCCGGCCCAGGCAGCCATCGCCGATTACCTGCAGCACGGCGGCTACGACCGTCACCTGCGCAAGCTGCGCCACGCGCTGGAAATGCAGCAAGGCGCCATGCTCGCCTCTGCCGCCCGGCATTTTCCGGCCAGCACGCGGGTCACGCGCCCCAGCGGCGGCTACTTTCTGTGGTTCGAATTCCCGCGGCAAGTGGATTCCCTGCAGCTGCTGCAGCTCGCCCTGGCGCAGGGCATCAGTCTCGCCCCAGGCCCGATCTTCTCGGCTACTCAGCGGTTTCGAAATTGCGCACGACTGAACCATGGCCATCCCTGGGATGCGCGTTGCGAGAAGGCCATGGAGTTGCTTGGGCGGATGATCAGGTCGTTCTAACAGGGCGCAACGAAGCGGAATTGGATCTTAGACAAGACGCCGAAGCATACGAGGCACCGCGTTCTGCCGCTGCAATTCGTAGGACGGGGCGGACCGCGCAGGTGCAACCCATCAGCGCGACCTTGATGGGTTGCACCCACCCTACGATTTCACGCGCTACGCTAGATCTCGATCGTCCCCTGCAGGTACTGCACCGCCCGCCCGGCGACGAACACCCGCTCACCTTCTACCCGGCAATACAGCAGCCCGCTGCGACGCGAGGCCTGCAGCGCAACCAGCGACGATTTACCCAGACGCCGGGCCCAGTAAGGCGCGAGGCCAGCATGGATCGAGCCCGTCACCGGATCCTCATCGCCGCCATTGGCCGGCCAGAAATAACGCGAGACGAAGTCCTGCTCGCGCCCCGACGCGGTGATCACCACGTCAAGGGGCGCAAGCGTTTTGAACGCAGCGAGGTCCGGCGTCAGGCTGCGTACTTGATCCTCGTCCTCGAACACGGCGAACCAGGCCTGACGGTTCTTCAGGACTGCTTGAGGAAAGAGGCTGAGGCCGTTGAGCAGTTCCGCTGGAGGATTTTCTACGCGCTCCGGTTCACGATTGGGGAAGTTCATTTCCAACAAGCCGCTGTCCTGCTGCGCGACGCTGATGTCGCCTACCGCGACTGCACGGAACGTCAGCGGCGCCGTCGCCAGCCCCTGGCTGAGCAGCACGAAGGCACTGGCCAGGGTTGCGTGACCGCAGAAGTCAATTTCGGTCAGGGGCGAGAACCAGCGGATGTGAAAGGCACCGTCCGACTCGCGGACTAAAAAGGCGGTTTCCGACAGGTTGTTCTCGATGGCGATCGATTGCATCTGCGCATCGCTCAACCATTGCTCCAGCGGCACTACCGCAGCGGAGTTGCCCTTGAAAAGCTCATCGGTGAATGCATCGATCTGGTAAATCGGCAGTTTCATGCCCGGCCCTCTTCCTTACGCAGCGCCCATTATCGGGCGCGCTGATCGAGCAAGTCTCGCCGAGCGAAAGGCGCCCGGCAATCCTTCATACCGATCAAGCGCTACGTCAGCTGAGGACAGTCAGCGTCTCGACACCATGCTGGCAGTCAGCGTCGGATTGATCGGCTCCGCCGGCGGCTGACATTGCGTCTGCGCGCCCACCTGCAGATAGGGCTGGAGAATCGGCGCCATGCCCTTGAGCACCTGTACCGGCAATGCTGAGGTAAAGCGGAAGCTGTCCGCACCGCGCCCCGGAACGTAAGCGGTCAAGGTGCCGAAGTGGTTCGGGCCGAGATAGAAAACGAAGGTTGCGGTCCGGTTGATCGCCAGCGAGCTAATCAAGCGGCCACCCGCACCAACGGTCTGGATACGATTATCCCCCGTCCCGGTCTTGCCGCCGACTCGCAGTGGCTCACCATCGGTCTGCAAGAAGCTGCCTCGCAAGCGCCTCGCGGTCCCGCCCTCGACCACACTGGCCAGCGCCTCGCGCAAGGTTGCCGCGACTTCGCTATGCAGTACCCGAACGCCAGCGTCCGGCGTGATACCCAAGCGGGTTTCGTACGGTGTGTCGCTGGCGAAGTGCAGGCTGTCGATACGCACGCTGGGCAGACGTATGCCGTCGTTGACGATGATGCCCATCAACTCCGCCAGCGCGGCTGGACGATCGCCGGAGCTTCCCAGTGCGGTGGCCAGTGACGGCACCAAGTGATCGAAGGGATAACCCAGACGCTGCCAGCGACGGTGTATATCGGTGAACGCCTCCACCTCCAGCATGATGCGGATGCGGCTGTCACGGGCGCTCTTGTGCCGACTGCGGAACAGCCAGCCATAAACCTCCTGGCGTTGGGCGGTGCTGGCGGCAATCACCTCGGAGATACCCGCCTCCGGGTTTTTGATCAGGTAACCCAACAGCCACAAGTCCAGCGGGTGCACGCGAGCGATATAGCCCTGATCCGGCAGGCTGTAGGTGCCGGGGCCGTAGCGGGTGTACAGCGAATCGAGTGCCTTGTCGCTGAGTTCGAGGTCAGGCAGACCTTTTTTGAGGAAGCGGTCGAACGCGGCTCGATCGGCCTCCGGCATCAGATAGCGATGCACAGCGGCAAGCCGGGGCGGCGTAGGTCGCATGCCGTCGAGCAATACTTCAATGCGCTCGTCGGCGGTCTTGCCGCGGTATTTTTTCCAGAACCGCTGGAGGAATACCGAGCCTTCTCGATCGGCGAAACGCCTCAGGTACTCGCGGCGCTCGGGGTTGTCATCGCTCTTCAACAACTCGGCGCCGTTGGACGTCTGATAAGTGCTGTAACTCACCAGGTCGCGCATCAACCGCACGAATGGCAGGTTGATCGATTCCTGAAGAGCCTCGCGCATGGTCGGCAAACGGCCGTCGTCCTGGTGACGGAAATTGCCAAAATGGTGCATCCCGGCGCCAGTGAAGAAGCGCTCGGCAGGGCTCGCCGAATAACGCCGCTCCAGCGCGGCATCAAGCATCGCCTGCAGGTCGCGATCCTCGTTCTGGATCAGATAAGCCAGGGCCCAGCGCGTCAGGGGATCGACCGCTTCGGCCTTGCGCAATTCGCTGATCTCGCTTCGCGCGTAACGGTCATGCAGCTCGGCGATGACTTCGAGATAGGTGGTCAGCACACGCAGCTTGGCGGTCGAACCCAACTCCAGCTTGCTGCCCTCGTTGATGTCGAACGGCTGGTTGGTGTTGTCGGTCTGCACCCGCACGCGGAAACCCTGCTCGCCGCGCTCGAACAGCGTGAAGCTGTAGCGGACGTCGGCGGTGCGCTCTGGTGACAGCATGCGCTCGCCGAACAGCCCGACCTCACCTGCGAACTCCGGCTCTGCCAGGCGCTGAAGATATTCGCTGACCTGCTTCTGCAATTCGCCATGCAGCGGCGTGGTCGCGGCCAAATCTAGGCGATCCAGGTCGTACAACGACACGCCGAGCAGACTGCTCAGGCGCATGCGCGCGGCAGTGATGCCCTTGCTGGTCGGCACTTCGTGGATGCCTGGCTCAAGGCGCAGATTGCGGAAGCTGACCTTCTGCTGCAGCGCCGCGTTGCGCAACCGCGTGCCGATCACACCGCCGTTGGCCAGCAGACGGATGTGACTATCGGTGAGCGCCGCCATGTCGTCGCGCCCTGCACCGAGGTAATAGGACGGGCGCCGCTGGGCGATTAATAGCGAGAGCACCTGACGCAGCGCCAACCCCTGGGCTTCGTAACTTGTACCGGCATTGCGGCGCGAATCCAGCAGTCGGTTGACCTCGGCGAAATCCGCACCAAACCAGAGGCGCAAGCCATCGGCGATGCCGTGCACTTCGCCATGACCGTAGGCGGCGGACAGCGGGACGCTGTTGAGATAATCGCGAACGATGCGCTTGCGCGTGGCCAGTGTCTGCTGGCCCTCGCGATAAGTGCGGACACTGGCTGAAATCATCTGCCGGATTTTTTCTTCGGCGTTGTCGGTCCGCCCGTCAGGAGAGTGGCGGTACTTCTCCACTTGCGTCGCGAGCGTACTGCCACCAGCCGCCTGAACCGGCAACCCGAGCTGCTTTTCCACCTGACTGATGGCGGCCATGGTGAAGCGCGGCCAATCCACGGCGGGGTTGGCGCGGGGGCGCTCGGCGTTGAGCAGCCCGCGATCTTCGATGAACAGCAGGCTCATCGCGATGACAGGCGGCACGTCATCGAACGTCTCGTAGTACTGGTGTGGATAACTGTTGGCGTACAGCGGTTCGCCGCGGCAATCATCGATAGTCAACCCGGCCTGCGATTTCTCCGGGTACGGCACGAAAAATCCACGACTGGCGTACCGCTGCAACGCTGGCGAAAAGCGCATCTGCTGTTGAATATCGAAACCTCGGTCGGCCAACCGCCCAAGAAACATTGGCAGGTCGGCGTAGCCCAACCGACGGTCGAAAGGGCCTGCGTCGGGAAACTGAATACTGTCACTGGTGCCCGAGCCGATCTGGTAGTCGAGATTTTCTGCGTAACGGCTCAGCCAGAGCGCTTGCAGCTTTGAAGTGTGCATTTCATGCCAGGCGGCGTAGCCACCGCCGGCAAGCAACGAAACGCCCAGCAACACGCTTATACGGCGTGCCAAACGGCTGCCGTGCGTGGGGTTCTTACCGGGTTTTTTGATAAATGGCGCTCGTTTGCTGCCACCTACCCGGGATGTATCGGTCCGCCATACTGCGCCCATCTTTTCCGGCCTGGCTTTCTAGGGAAATCACAGGCTTAAGCTTAGCTGGAGGCGCTTCGTTCAGCGTGCCCAAGCAGACGAACGGAGCCGCTCAAAAACGGGGCTGACAGAGCAATGGTTCGGTGCCGTTAGCGCCTCTTCTATTCAACCCACCTGGGATAAAAACCGAGCCGCGCTTGCAACTGAGCATCCTGTACCTGCAAGACCTCAGCAGGCATTGGCTTTTGGCTGCTTTCACTGCCCACGGCGTCGCCACGAAAGAAGTAGCGCCGTCCATCATCCAGCATCAGAAACAGTCCCAAAGCGCCATGTCCGGGCAGTTTTACCAGCACCAACCGTTCGTCGCCAAACAGGTCGAGACTTTCCTCGAACCCCTGAAATGGACGCCGTTCGAAGCGCAGCGGCTGCCATTTGACGTCATGGGCGAATTGCGCCGGAATTACCGCGGGCGGCGTCGCGTTGCGGGCGTAATGGATGCTTTCCGGATTGGCCAGGACCGGTAGATCGGCGAAGTCAGCCAGCCCGGACGCGTATTCCCAACGGGCGCAACCCAGAACAACCCGCTCGACAGTGATGCCATCGCGCTCAAGCTGATCACGCACGGGCTGCACGGCACCGTAGCGCTTTCCTCGCCAGGGAGTCGCGCTATCCAGCTGCGCATCGATCTGCCGGCCAAGGCCGGTGCCAAATAACAATCGACTGCCTCGATGTTCGATCAAAACGGCGATGTGGTTGACCACTGGCGGCTGTACCCAGCCACCGTCGCGCCAGGCGTATTCGCTGCTGGAAGTGGTTTGCGCGGTGCGAACCAAACTGAAGCGTAGTTCCGCCGCATTCAGCGTCCCGGTCAATAGCATCAATGAAAAGCCAATAATCTTCAGGCTGCGCATGGCTCACACTCCTGCCTCGGGAAGAAACGACGAAATTTGAGGAGCAGCGAACGCCAGCGGCAGGCGCGAGCGCCGTAGCGTCCAGCGCCCCGGCGTCAGCGCGAGCATCCGCTCGGCGCCAGGCGGCGGCGTGACGCCCAACGTCGCGTATTGCTCCGGCCAGATCAGCTCGGCACGCGCCTGCAAATGCAGCAGATCGCCGCTGCTGAAATCGATCAGCAGCAGTCCACAGCGCGGCTCGCGCAGCAAATTGCCAAGCGTGTTGAACAGCCGATTGCCACTGTAATCCGGTAGCCAGAGACGACCGTCCCGACCGACTTCAATGAAACCGACCGGTCCGCCACGATGCGAGATATCCACCCCGCCGCCCTGCGAGTCCGAACTCTGGCTGGCAATGAACAGCGTGTCCGCCCTGCGCATCAGCGCGAGCCATTGTTCGTCCAGGCCGTCGCCTTCGAGCATTAACCCCGGCAGACGTGGAGTTGCCTGCCAATCGCGAGCCTGGATGTACTTCGGGCAATTGCCGAACGACTGAGCGACTGCAACGCTGAAGCCCTGCTCATCACTTTCGACGATTCGCCCATTCATGCGGTTGCGTCGTCGGGTCGGCCACTCGAGCCCGAGCAAACCGACCGCGGCGCGCGGCTGCAACAATGGTGCGATCGGGTCGTCGATTTGTGGCTTGGCACCGACACAAAGCAGAGCCGGATGCGGCGACCAGGCGAACCCGGCCTCACCGCAGAGTACCGACGCATGAGGCTGACCTTCGCTGTCCACCGCTGCCACTAACAAAGCCGGTAACTGCGCGAAAAACTCCCGGTGCTGGTCAGGCATGGACGAGCGGATCACACGGCTGCCTATCTGCTCGGCTTTATCGCGGACGCCGGCACGGGTCTGAACCCATTGCTCGCCGACGTGGAAGGGGCTGCTCATCGCGGTTACTCCTATTCCAAGCCGTTCTATTCCAAGCCGGGCATGCCGATGTAGCCCGGCAACTCACGAATGCGTGAGCACCAAGCACGTATTGCCGGATACGGGCCGAGATCAATACCGCCTTCGCCCGCCAGCGCCGCGTAGGGATACACCGCGATATCGGCGATGGTTGGCGCAGCGGTTTCTGCCAGCCAGGTATGCTCGGCAAGCTGCTGCTCGACCAGCTGCAAAGCCGCGAGCGCACGGCTGGCGGTCAAGGGTTCGTCAATCGGACGGCGAAACAAGCGCCCTACCCGAGCCGTGGCCGGGCCGTGATGCATTTCGTTGGCAGCGAAACTCAGCCAGCCAACGATGCGCGCCTGGATCAGCGCGTCCTGCGGATACCAGGCCTCATCGGCATAGCGCCGCGCCAGATAGACGAGGATGGCCTGTGAGTCAGCCACTCGCACATCGCCATCTTCCAGAACCGGAACCTGCCCGCGCGGATTGACGGCGAGAAACGGAGGTTGCTTGTGCTCGCCTTGCAGCAGGTTCACCGGCACCAGCTCAGCCGTCTGGCCGATCAGGCTGAGAAACAGGCGCGCCTTGTAGCAATTACCGGACAGGGTCAGATCGTAAAGTTTCATCGTGTCGCTCCTTCGCAAGATGGGGGTGGTAAGTCACAACTGGATAATAGACAGACCTGTCTGTATACTGCAAGCACAAAATGCTTATGAAGATGACGGATTGGAGGGAAAAGAATCGCTCCCGCATAATGGCCGCCCGAGGAGACTTACATGGCAACGAACAAGCGCGACCTACTGCTCAGCACCGCCGAGCGGTTGTTCTACACAGAGGGTTACCACGCCACAGGCATCGACCGGATTCTCAGCGAGTCCGGCGTGGCGAAGATGACGCTGTACAAGCACTTCAAGTCGAAGGAAGAGCTGATTCTCGCGGTGCTCGACGCGCGACAGCAGCCAATGCTCGAGCGCCTGCGCGAGGCGCGCGACAAACTGCCGCCACGCAAGGCGTTGCTCGGCGTTTTCGAAGGGTTGAACAACATGATTCACAGCCCGAGCGCGTTCTGTGGCTGTCTGTTCATCAACGCCGCCGCCGAATATCACGACCGCGATCATCCGATTCATCAGCGTTCGGCGACGTATAAGGTCCAGTTTCAGACGCATCTGCGCGAACTGCTCGAAGCGCTCGACGCACCGCAGCCGGAGCAGCTTGCGCGGCAACTGCAATTTTTGATCGAGGGTGCGTTGAGCATGGCGCATATCGAGGGGCCGGCCGACCAGGCGCTGCAGGCCAAGGCGGCGGCCGACCAATTACTGCAAGCCGCCGGCATCTGATTTGATGCCGGACAGTTGCGCCCTTATGCCGGGCGCTCTTCCTTCACGCGGAACCAAGCGGCGTAAAGCGCCGGCAGGAACAGCAGCGTCAGCGCGGTCGCGACGATCAAGCCGCCCATGATCGCTACCGCCATCGGCCCGAAAAACACGCTGCGTGACAGCGGAATCATCGCCAACACCGAGGCCAGTGCGGTCAGTACGATGGGCCGGAAACGGCGCACCGTGGCATCGATGATGGCGTTGAAGCGATCCTGACCGGCGCCGATGTCCTGCTCGATCTGGTCCACCAGAATCACCGAGTTGCGCATGATCATCCCCGACAACGCGATGGTGCCTAGCATCGCGACGAAACCGAACGGTTTGCCGAACAACAGCAGGAACAGCGCAACGCCGATCAACCCCAGCGGCGCTGTGAGAAAGACTATCGCCGAGCGCGAAAAGCTTTTGAGCTGAAGCATCAACAGACTGACCACGACGATGATGAACAACGGCATTCCGGCATTCACCGAGGCCTGTCCGCGGCTGGAATCCTCCACCGTCCCGCCGACTTCCAGCAAATAGCCGCTGGGTAGCGCATCGCGAATCTCGCTCAACGTCGGCTCGATCTGCTGGACCAGCGAGGCCGGCTGCTGTTCGCCATAGATATCGGCACGCACCGTCACCGTCGGCAGGCGATTGCGATGCCAGATCACCCCTTCCTCGAAGCCATATTCCAGCGTTGCGACTTGCGACAAGGGCACGCTGAGACCGCTGGCGGTAGGAATCGCCAAGCTGGGCAGCATCGACAACATTTCGCGCTCGCGTTCGGTGCCGCGCAGCAGGATTTCGATCAGTTCGTTGTCCTCGCGAAACTGGCCCGCAGTGGTGCCGGTGAAGGTGCGCTTGAGGAAACTCGACAGCTCGACCGTGCTGACCCCGAGGGCGCGGGCACGGTCCTGATCGACATTCAGCCAGACCACCTTGCTCGGCTCTTGCCAGTCCAGATGAACGTTGGCGACATATGGATTTTCACGCACCTTGGCGGCGACCTGGCGCGCCAGCTTGCGAGCCACATCGATATGCTCACCGGTTACCCGGAACTGAATCGGATAGCCCACCGGCGGACCGTTTTCCAGACGGCTGACGCGTCCGCGCAAGGTCGGAAAATCTTCACGCAGGCGCTCGATCAGCCAGCTGCGAAGGGCTTCGCGCTCTTCGATACTCTTAGCCAGCACCACGATCTGGGCGAAGCTGGTAGCAGGCAGCTGCTGGTCGAGGGGCAGGTAAAAACGCGGCGAGCCGCTGCCGACATAGGCGACGTAATTGTCGATACCGGCGCGGTCCTTGAGCAGTTCTTCGAGGCGACGCACCTCGGCTTCGGTGGCCTTGAGCGAGGCGCCCTCGGTCAGCTTGAGATCGACCATCAGCTCCAGACGCCCCGATACCGGGAAGAACTGCTGCGGGACGACACGGAACAGAGCGATCGCGCCGACGAAGAGCAACAGCGTCAATACGATCACGGTTTTGCGCCGACGCACGCAGAAGTGAATGATCCGCCTCACCCGCTGATAGAACGGCGTGGAATAAGGATCGTGTCCTGCATCGCTACCACCGTGTTTTTGCGCGTGACGCTTGGCCAGATCGGGCAGCAGCTTGGCGCCCAATAACGGGACGAACATCACCGCGGCGATCCACGAGGCAACCAGCGCGATGGTCACTACCTGAAAAATCGAACGGGTGTACTCACCGGTACTCGATTGTGCCGTGGCAATCGGCAGAAAACCGGCCGCGGTGATCAGCGTACCGGTGAGCATCGGAAAGGCCGTGCTGGTCCAGGCGTAACTCGCCGCCTTGAGCCGGTCGAAGCCCTGTTCCATCTTGATCGCCATCATCTCCACCGCGATGATCGCGTCGTCCACCAGCAGTCCGAGCGCCAATACCAGCGCCCCGAGCGAAATCTTGTGCAGGCCGATATCTAAGTAGTGCATGGCGGCGAACGTCATCGCCAGCACCAGCGGGATCGACAGCGCGACCACCAAGCCGGTGCGCACCCCAAGTGAGAAGAAGCTCACCAGCAGCACGATTGCCAGCGCCTCAATGAGCACCTGCACGAACTCGCCTACGCTGGTCTCTACCGCTGCCGGCTGGTCAGACACCTTACGCAACTCCATGCCGGCCGGCAGCTCCTGCTGCAACCGAGCGAATTCGCCTTGCAGCGCCTCGCCGAGCATCAGTATGTCGCCGCCGGCCTTCATCGAGACCGCCAGCCCAATCGCCGGCTCGCCCATGAAGCGCATACGGGGTGCCGGCGGATCGTTGAAACCGCGGTAAACCTCCGCCACATCGCCGATACGGAAAGTGCTGCCAGCGACCCGGATGGGGAAATCACGAATTTCCTTGACCGTTTCAAAGCTGCCGGTGACACGTAACTGAACACGGTCGCTCGGCGTCTCGACGAAACCCGCCGACATCACTGCATTCTGCGCTTCGAGCGCCTGCTGCACGGCTTCCAGCGGTACTCCCAGGTTGGCCAGCTTGACGTTGGAAAGCTCGATCCAGATTTTCTCGTCCTGCAGGCCGATCAGCTCGACCTTGCCAACGTTCTTTACACGCTGCAGTTGCAGCTGAATGCGATCGGCATAATCCTTGAGCACGGCATAATCGAAACCTTTGCCAGTCAGCGCATAGATATTGCCAAAGGTGGTGCCGAACTCGTCGTTGAAGAACGGGCCCTGCACGCCGGCCGGCAGCGTGTGGCGGATGTCGCCGATCTTTTTGCGGATCTGGTACCAGAGATCGGGTATTTGCCCGGAGCGCAGCGAGTCACGCGCCATGAAGGTCACGTTGGATTCACCCGGACGCGAGAAGGACACGATGCGTTCGTACTCGCCGGTCTCCATCAGCTTTTTTTCGATGCGCTCGGTAACCTGGCGGGAGACTTCCTCAGCGGTAGCGCCCGGCCATTGGGTCTGGATCACCATCGCTTTGAAGGTAAACGGCGGGTCCTCGCTCTGGCCGAGCTTGCTGTACGACAGCGCCCCCACAACGGCCATCAGCAACATCAGATAAACGACGATCTGCCGGTTGCCCAGCGCCCAGGCGGAGAGATTGAAACGCATCGCGATTACTCCTGAGCAGCCAGTACGACCGGACGATTATCCCGATCGACCGCCCTTACCGACTGGTTCTCGTGGAGCATCTGCACACCGGCCAGCACTATCCAATCATCGGCCCGCAGGCCCTCGAGCACCGGCACCAGCGTGTCGCCGAAGGCCCCGGTCCGCACGGCCACTCGCTCCAGCGTGGCATCTTCCTTTATCCGCCAGACAAAGGCCTTGCCCTGCTCCGCCGTAACAGCCGAAAGCGGGACCGCCAAGGGCACGTCTCCGTTGTTGCGAATCGATACCAACGCGCTCTGACCGAGCTCGGCGGGCACGTCAACATCTGTAAACGCGACCCGCGCCGAGTAGGTACGCGACTGCGCGTCGGCCGCTGGCGATAACTCGCGAATCTTGCCGGGATACTGCTTGCCCGGTTGCGACCAGATTTCCACCGAGACGTTCTGACCGACCGAATAGCGATCCAGCGCCTGTTCCGGCAAATTGATCGCCACCTCACGCTCGCCGTCGGCTGCCAGCATGAACGCGGTCTGCCCTGCCGCGACCACCTGGCCAACCTCGACCCGACGCTGGGCGATCACCCCGTCGCGCGTCGCACGTAGCGTTGCGTAGTCGACCTGGTTGCTCGCGACGTCGAACTCGGCCTGTGCTTGTTGCAAGCGCGCCTGAGCCGAACGATAGGCATTTTCCGAAGAATCGAATTGCGAGCGACTGACCAGTTGCCGATTCATGAGGATCTTGTAGCGCTCGTGCTCGGCACGGGCGACTCGCAGGTTGGCCTCGGCAGCAGCAACCTGAGCGCGGATACCTTCGAGTTGCAGCCGCACATCTTGCGGGTCGAGCTTGGCCAACGGCTGATCCTTGCGCACCCGCTCTCCAGCCTCGACCAAGCGCGCGGTCACCTTGCCGCCGATACGGAACGCCAGCTCCGGCTCGTAACGCGCGTGTACTTCGCCCGGATAGCTCTCGACCGCCTCGCTGGCCGGTTGCGGCTGCACCACCATCACCGGCCTTGCTGAGAGTTGCTCGGGCTCGCCATTGCCGCAGCCGGCAAGCAAAGCGAAACCAATGACACCGAGGAAAGGCAGGACATGTCGAAACACGGTGGATCTCTCTCTGTCGCAAGGCGGGCTTTAATATCTATACTGTTCGGTATAGTAAAAATACCGAACTCACCAGTCTAGTATTAAAAACGAATATGAACGAAAGCCCATCCACAGCCTCTGGCCCAGGCCGTCCGAAGGATCCAGCCAAGCGCGAGGCAATACTGGCCGCCGCCAAGGTGCTATTCCTCAGCAATGGCTACGAAGGCAGTAGCATGGACGCTATCGCTGCTGAGGCCGGCGTTTCCAAGCTCACGCTGTATAGCCATTTCAAAGACAAGGAGGCGCTGTTTGGCGCCGCGGTGAAAGCCACCTGCGAAACGCGTCTGCCACGTAGATTGTTTGCGTTGGCGGATGGCTGCACGATCGAGCAGGTATTGCTGGATATCGGTCATGCATTCCAAGAGTTGGTCAACAGCCCGGAATCCATCGGCCTGCATCGCGTCATGGTCGCGATGGCAACGCAGAACCCGGCGCTATCGCGCATGTTTTTCGATGCCGGCCCGCAGCGGTTGTTGATCGATCTCGAGCAGTTGTTCATTCAAGCGGACAAGAACGGCATGCTTAACATGCCCGAGCCCATGCGTGCCGCCGAACACTTTTGCTCGTTGATCAAGGGCGCGACGCATTTTCGCCTGCTGATCGGCTATGCCGATTTGCCAGATACTGAAGAAGCGGAAAAACACGTACAGGATTGCGTCGCCGTGTTCGTGCGTGCCTATGGCGCCGCGAAGAACAAGACGAACTGAGCCAACGCACGACGAACCCCGGATGCACGATGCGACCCGGGGTTACTTCTGCATGTTGCGGCTGATTGGTCAGTCGTGGCTCAACGCACCAATCCGATGGATGGACAGGTCTGCTCCGTTGAACTCTTCTTCCTGGCTCAGGCGTATCCCGACGGTCGCTTTGAGGATGCCGTAGACCAGAAAACCACCAATCAACGCAACCAAAATGCCCAGAGCCGAGCCGATCAATTGGCTGAAGATACTGATTCCGCCCAGCCCACCCAGGGCTTGCTGACCGAAGATGCCGCAAGCCAGCCCGCCCCAGATGCCACACAGGCCATGCAACGGCCACACGCCGAGCACATCATCGACTTTCCACTTGTTTTGCGCCGCGGTGAAGGACCAGACGAACAAGACGCCCGCTATGAGGCCAGTGGCCAGCGCACCGACCGGGTGCATCACGTCGGAACCTGCGCACACCGCGACCAAGCCGGCCAGCGGGCCGTTATGCAGGAAGCCCGGGTCGTTACGGCCGATCACCCAGGCCGCAGCGGTACCACCAACCATCGCCATCAGCGAATTGATCGCCACCAGTCCACTGACACCTGCAAGCGTTTGCGCGCTCATCACATTGAAGCCGAACCAGCCGACGATGAGAATCCACGAGCCCAACGCCAGGAATGGGATGTTCGAAGGCGCGAAAGCCACCAGCCGTCCCTCACGATATCGCCCGTTGCGCCGGCCCAGCAGAAGGACCGCACCGAGCGCCAACCAGCCGCCCATACCGTGCACGACCACCGAACCGGCGAAGTCATGGAACGGAGCGCCGAAAGTCGCTTCCAGCCAGGCTTGGAGACCGAAATTACCGTTCCACATCAGGCCTTCGAAGAAGGGATAGATGAACGCGACGATGAGCAGCGTCGCGCACAATTGCGGGCCGAAACGCGCGCGCTCTGCGATGCCTCCAGAGATGATCGCCGGAATCGCCGCGGCAAAGGTAAGTAGGAAAAAGAACTTCACCAGCGAATAGCCGTTTTCGGCGATGAGCTGGTCAGCCGGCTGCATGAATGTCACACCGTAGGCGACCCAATAGCCGATGAAGAAATAGGCCAGCGTTGAAACGGCGAAGTCAGCAATGATTTTGGACAGCGCGTTGACCTGATTCTTCAGGCGTACGGTGCCAACTTCGAGGAAGGCGAAACCCGCATGCATCGCCAGCACCATTACGGCGCCCATTAGAATGAATAAGGTATCGGCGCCATGGATCAGCACTTCCACCGCACTACTCGAACTTTCCATTTAATACCTTCCCGCCGGGTGAATCGCACCAAAACGGCCAGCAGCGCCAGGAAGACGCACCATGATGCGTCACACCCTGGATGGCCGCTCGCCATTGCCTATTACGGCTGGCTGCCAAGAACAATTGAATCCCATTTTGTAAGCCTTCAAATTCAAAGGTTTACAGCCACTTCCGCTTGGAACCGGACTTTTCCACTGCGCCATTTGAGGGCGACAACAGCAAAGACGCACCAGGCCATTGCAAGGCCTGTACCAGCGAAACGGATAGATGGATCAATTTGGCGCAGGAGGCGTGAGCGCGCGGTGAGCCAGGCACCGCGAAGCAAGCGCTGACGGCAACACGAAGAGGTCGAGCGCCCCAGAGCGGGGCAGCGTCGAAGAAGTTACAAGGCGGACAAAGTACGAAACTCGTCCTGAGCCAGCTGATCGGTCATGCCGCTGACAAAATCCTGCAGCATTCGGCAACGGTAGTAGAACTCCCACAGCGGCTGATCGGGCGAATCCTCTGGATGAGCTTTCATGGCTTCGTGGTAGGCCTTGATCAGCTGGCTCGGCAGCCGGCGGGCCAGCATTTGCAGATATGGTTCGCGGCGGCAGCCACCCTCGGTCAAGGCCTGGAAAGTGGCTGGAGCGACACGCAGTAGCGGTGCATAGGTATCCAGCAATCCCTGGAGAATTCGGTATCCCTGCAACTGCAGAGTTTCCACCTCGCGATGGCAGAAGACTCGGTCCATCGCTACACCTTTGAAGGTCTGTACGATCGCGTTGGGCAGACTGGCGTCTTCCAGCAGTGCTCGGTCCAAGGTGCCGTGATAGACAGCCTCGATATTCTCAATGAACTGCTGGGCCGCATGCTGCACCAGCGGATGGACCATGTTCACCCGCAACCAGATGAAGAACTCGCCCACCTTGTTTATCGGCTCTTTTTCCGCACGTGACTCGGCATAGGCGACCATGCTGTTGAAGCTGCGGCCGGTCGCCGCGATCGGCTCGTCCGGCGAGCCGTGCTCGGCGAACTTGGCGACCAGCAGCCGCGCCAATTGCTCGATGGTGAAGATGCCTTTCTCCACCGAGTCTTCGATATCGGCCAGGCAATAGGCGATGTCGTCCGCCGCTTCCATGATGTAGGCGACCGGATGGCGAGTGCCCGGTTGCAGATCCAGAGCCGCCTGCATACCGACTACAAACGACTCCTCGGACAGATAGAAGCCCGGCTTTTTATGCAGATAAGCACCCGGCGAGCCCTCCGGCGGTCTCGGCGCATAGGCGGCACGTACATATTTAAGCAAGCCGGCCGTCTGCGTGTAGGTCAGGTTTAACCGCAGCAAGCTGACTACCAGCCGGATCGCCTGGGCGTTGCCTTCGAACTGTTTGAGATCGAAGAGCATGCGCCTGCGTAACTCGACATCGCCCTGCTCAGCCGGTACCGCGGCGTCAAACAGACCTTCCAGGTTGCGCGCGAACCACTCGCCGATGGCGAACTCGCCGAAGTGTCCAAAGGGGGGATTTCCGATGTCGTGCATCAGGCAGGCCATTTCCACCAGGCTTTCCAGCGCCCCTTCCAGACCATCGAGGCCGTACTGACTGGCTTTTTCGCCGAGCTGCTTGTATAGCGTGCGGACGATAAAACGGCCGGTCTGTTGCACTTCCAACGAATGCGTCAGCCGACTGCGCACGGCCGCATTTCGCTCCAGCGGGAACACTTGGGTCTTCTGCTGCAGCCGGCGTACGGCAGCGGATGTGACGATGCGCCCGCGATCGCTCTCAAGCTGGTCGATGATCAGCGACAGGCCGCCTTCGGACGCCAGGAGGCCCGACTCCACACGGCCATGAGGCCGCTGGCGGGAAATCTTGTGCTTGAAATTGATGGGCCCCGGCATGGATCGCACTCGCTAACGGAAGAATGGGGCGAGCCTAGCGCGGCATGACGGCTTTACCAAGACCACCGGCGGCACTACGGTGCACCCGCTGGACTAAAATCACCGCTTTGCATGAAGCGAAGCCAACATGAGTCGGTCAGATTTCCATCAACAACATGCCGAGCGCGCCACTGCAGAAGCAAAACGGCTGTTCGATAAGCGATCGGCACTGGGTGCTCGCTGGCTGCCCTGGGTCGCATCGGAGCTTTATCAACTCGCTCCACCTGAATACGCGGCGATGGTTCGACGGGAACTGGCGCGCCTCAACGAAGGCTGAACCCGAGATCACGCGCCCTTAAAGCGACCTTCTGCGTCATCAGACAACATCCTCAAGAAATTGCCAGAACTGCCGATGTCGTAGTACAACAATTCGCCACCGGCACATCACCGGCCTGAGGAATAACAATGAAAAATCTCAAGGTCAGCTACAAGCTGGCGCTCGGTTTCGCCGCCGTACTGCTGTTGACCGTATGCGTCGCCGTCATTGGCGTGTTCAGCATGGACGCGCTGATCTCCCGCAGCGACAAGGCGCAGACGGCGGAGAATCTGCTTAACGAAGCCAACGAAATTCGCTACGCGCAGGTGCGCTTCGAGGAGCGCGGCGACGCCAAATACGTCACACGCGTCGAGGACTCAGTGGCAAAGATCGCCCAGATCGTCGAGCAGAAAAGAGCCAGCTTCTCAGAGCCGCAAGACCGCGACTATCTGGAAACCATCGCCAGCGAAGCCCACAACTACCAAGGCGCTTTTGAAAAACTGGTCGCTCTGCATAAGCAGAAGAAACAAACCCGCGCCAACTGGGTCGAGACCGGCAATACCACCGACAAACTGATTGGCGACCTGGAGCGACGTTGGAACGGCGTTCAAGGCAATCCGGTGCTGCACCCCACCGGCGATATCGCCAACATCGCCCTGCTCACCACCGAACTGGCCAAGCAGAACCGTTTGCTGCGCTACACGGTGCGTGGATATCTGATGGAAGAATCCGAGGCCGCCCTACAGGCCCTCAATCAACAGTTCGACAGCCTCAACGCCGCCATCGCTCCACTGGAAAACGAACTGATCGGGCCGCAGGCCGAGAGCCTGAAGGTGCTCAAGGCCAGCGCAAATGGCTACGTCGAGCTGGTCAAGAAGCTACCGCCCATCGTCGCCACTCAGCAACAGGCGCGCCAGGACATGGAAGCGATCTTCGCCAAGCTCTATGAACAGGCTCAGGGCATCATTGCCAGCCAAACCGGCAAACGCGCCGAGGAGGCCCAGACCAAGAAGATCCAGGTCATCGGTATCACCTTGCTGGCCATTGTTCTGGGGATGCTGATCAGCGGCTTGATCGTGCGTCAGATCACCCAGCCACTGAATCAGGCAGTGCGAATGGCCGAGCGTATCGGCGCCGGCGATATGACTGGAGAGGAAGCGGAAAAGCGCCACGACGAATTCGGTCAGTTGCTTGATGGACTAGGCAAAACCCGCGGCAACCTGCAGTCGCTCATTGGTCATATCGGCGGTATCACCACGCAGTTGGCGGCCGCCTCCGAAGAATTGTCGGCAGTCACCGAGCAAGCCAGCGCGGGCGTAAGCAGCCAGCGCCAGGAAACCGATCAGGTGGCCACCGCCATGCATGAAATGACCGCCACGGTGCAAGAAGTGGCGCGCAACGCCGAAGAAGCATCCGGTGCGGCCATGCGCGCGGATCAGCAGGCAACCAAGGGCAACGACGTGGTGCAACGAGCGCTGACGCAGATCGACCGGCTGTCTACGGAAGTCACCCTTTCCGCCGAGGCCATGACCCAGCTGAACCAGGAAACCGATGGCATCAGCACCGTGCTGACGGTGATCAACGGCATTGCCGAACAAACCAATCTGCTCGCGCTCAACGCTGCAATCGAGGCGGCGCGCGCAGGCGAGGCGGGGCGAGGTTTCGCCGTAGTCGCCGACGAAGTGCGCGGCCTGGCACAGCGTACCCAGCAATCCACCGCACAGATCGAAGCGCTGATCAGCAACCTGCAGAAGGGCGCGCGTACCGCTTCCGGGATGATGGACAGCAGTAGCAGCCTCGCCAAGGACACGGTCAGCCTGGCGCGTGATGTCGGCGAGGAACTCAAAGCAATCACAGAGACGGTGTCGATCATCCAGGCGATGAACCAGCAGATCGCCACCGCGGCAGAGCAACAAAGTTCGGTGGCCGAAGAGATCAATCGCAGCGTGCTCAACGTGCGCGACGTGGCCGACCAATCCGCCGAAGCGGCAAAGGAGACGGCCGCGTCCACTGCACGACTGGCCCAATTAGGCAGCGATTTGCAGACATTGATCGGCCGTTTCAAGGTCTGACGGTACTCGCTGCGCAGGGGTTGGTCGCGGTACAAAGTGTCGCTATTCAGCCCCGCCAATCAGGCGTAATCTCGGCTCATTCTATTTCGAATCTTCAAGCTCACTCCGAGGTGTACTGGCCACAGAGCAGACCGACGCAGGGATGCACCACCCAGCCAACAATCCGCGAGGCGACATCATGAGCAAAGGAATGGATACAAAGAAGAATGCGAAAAAGAAACCCCTGAAGACCGCGCAGGAAAAGCGCACGGCGAAACGAGACAAAGCCAGCGGCACGACACCTCTACTGGGCAGTCACGCCGCCCGCTGAGATTATCCTGCGTTTGCGGCGCCCCGCCCGGTTCTCCGGCGCGGGGCGCTTTGCTGTCAGGCCGCCGAACTACCCAGCGCCATGCGCACCCGGCCAAGCAGCCAGCCGCCACCCACATTGACGATCAGCCCGAGCATCACCAGCAACGCACCGATCGCTTGCAGCATGCCCAAGTGCTCATCGAGTAACAGCGCGGCGGAGGTCAGCCCCACCACCGGCACCAATAGCGAGAAAGGTGCCACAGTGTTCGCCGGGTAGCGTGACAACAGCCGGCTCCACAGGCTGTAGCCAAGGATCGTCGCGCCGAATGCCAGATAAATCAGAACTAGAATCGAATCCCAGCCGATGCCGCGCAGCGCGCTTTCAATTGCCTGCGGGCCTTCCAGAAACCACGAAAGCGCAAAGAAGGGAATCGGCGGAATCAGGCTGCCCCAGACCACCAGACCGACAAGATTCACCTTGCCCACCTTACGCGTGACGATATTACCCAGCGCCCACATCGACGCCGCGCAAATGGTCAGCACGAAGCCCGCCAGCGTCATGCTGCGATCGCCCTGTAGACCGATCAGCAGCAGGCCGCCAGCGGCGATCAGCAGCCCGACCAGATTGGTGGCGCGCAGCCGCTCGCCGAGAAATAACGCGGCGAAGAACAAGGTGAAAAACGCCTGCGATTGCAATACCAGCGAGGCCAATCCGGCCGGCATGCCCACTTTCATCGCCGAAAACAGAAAGGCGAACTGACCCAACGAAATCGTTGCGCCATAGGCCAGCAACCAGCGCAGCGGAAGTTGCGGACGCTTGATAAAGAGTACAGCCGGGAACGCCGCCAGCAGAAAGCGCAGTGATCCGAGCAGCATCGGCGGGATGTCGTCCAGACCGATCTTGATCACCACGAAATTCATGCCCCAGACGACGATCACGACCAGGGCCAGCAACAGGTCCTTGGGCGACATGGCGATTTCTCCGCAAGCAAAGACTTATTAAAGCTGGGCGCAATGCAGGCGCACTCATACAGCGAACACGCAATTCGACGATACAGTCCGCAGCGCCTACACAAACAGGCACCGTGCATCTCGCCGCATGACGCAGTGACGCGCGGGCCGTGCCTGCATCGGCTGCAACGGCTAGAATCGGCGTCTATCGGTCGACACCATCAACCCGTACCAAATACGAGAGTAACCATGGGCGCACAGTGGAAAGCGAAACATAAGGAAGCGGCAGCCAACGCAAAGGGTCGCACGTTCGGCAAACTGTCGAAGGAAATCATGATCGCGGCCCGCAGCGGTGCCGATCCGGATATGAATCCTCGCTTGCGTCTGGTGGTGGAACAGGCGAAGAAAGCATCGATGCCGCGCGAAACGCTGGAACGGGCAATCAAGAAAGGCGCCGGCCTGCTCGGCGAAAGCGTCAACTACGAGCGCACCACCTACGAAGGTTTCGCACCGCACCAGGTGCCGGTGATCGTCGAGTGCCTGACCGATAACGTCAACCGCACCGTGGCTGAAATCCGCGTACTGTTCCGCAAGGGTCAACTCGGCGCATCCGGCTCGGTCGCCTGGGATTTCGACCACTGCGGCATGATCGAAGCGGCGCCGAATGCCGCCGATGCCGACCCGGAACTCGCTGCTATCGAAGCCGGCGCGCAGGATTTCGAAGCCGCTGAAGACGGTGCCACGCTGTTTATCAGCGATCCCACGGACATGGACGTGGTCTGCCGCGCCCTCCCCGATCACGGCTTTACCGTGCAGTCGGCGCAGCTCGGCTATCGGCCGAAGAATCCGGTCACGACGCTGTCCGACGCGGAGCTGGAGGAAGTCGAAGCCTTCCTCAGCGCCATCGACGCCCATGACGACGTGCAGAACGTCTATGTCGGCCTGGCGGGCTGATTTAGTCTGGATCGAGTTCAGTAAAGGACAACATGATGAGCACGAACAAACCGAATACGCCTTACGCCCAGCGTGAACAGGGCTATCGCGAGAAGGCGCTGAAGATGTACCCCTGGGTCTGTGGACGTTGCGCGCGAGAGTTCTCGGGCAAGCGGCTGAGCGAGTTGACGGTCCATCACAAAGACCACAACCACGACAACAACCCGGAGGACGGCTCGAACTGGGAGCTGCTCTGCCTGTATTGCCACGACAACGAGCACTCACGCTATACGGACAATCAGTACCACGCCGAAGCCAAGCCAGGCAGCGACCTGGGCCCGAAGGAGACGTTCAAGGCTTTCGCCAACCTGGGCGATCTGCTCAAGCGCAAACCCGACTGACCAGGGTTCGGCCTGGGATCTGTTCCCGTTTCGCCGCCGCGTTGAGCGGCTCGCAGCGAAACGAGAACAGACCCTCGGTGCTGGTCACTTCACCAGCAGTACCGGTACTGAGACTTCATGAATCACCCGATTGGCCACCGAGCCCAGCAGCATGCCAGTGAAGCTACCCAGGCCGCGGGTGCCCATCACCACGGTGTCGCAGCCAAGTCGCTTCACCGCATCATTCACTTGCTCCGCCACGTTGCCCAAAACCGCATGAGTCTGGTGCGCGACGCCCGCCGCTTGCAGCGCTGTAGCGGCTTCTTCAAGCGTATGGTGCGATTTGGCCAGCAAGCTATTGTTGAGTTCTTCAACCACACTGGGAGTGACGAATTCACCATAGATAACCGGTTCCTGGCGCGCGTTCAGCACATGCACCTCAAGCGTTTTGGGGACATCGGCTGCGAAATCGATGATGTATTGCAACGCCCGTTTGGCATTGTCCGAACCATCGAAAGCCAGAAGAATAGTGCGCATATCGGTCCTCCATCGAATGTCTAAACCAGCATAGACCAACACCCAAGCGCGCCCGGCAGCACGACCGAGCCTTCAATTTCTTTCCGCGAACCGCCCTATCTCAAAGCTCAAAGGTAAGTTGATGAGTACAACTCTCAAAACCCCATTTGGCGTCGGTGACGCTTCATTTCAGGCAGCTGGCGGCGAAACCGGCATCGAACGCCTGGTCGCGGATTTCTACCGTTGCATGGATGAAGCTGAAGCAGCCGCTTGCGTACGGCGCCTTTACCCACAGAACCTGAGCGAGTCGCGCGAACGACTGGCGGCCTTTCTCTGCGGCTGGCTGGGTGGGCCGCGTCGCTACGCGGAGAAATTCGGCAGCATCAGCATTCCGCAATTCCATACTCGCTGGGCGGTGGGCGAAACCGAGCGGGACGCCTGGCTCGACTGCATGGCGCTCGCCGTTGCCAGGCAGAATTACACGTCGGATTTCGCCACCTATTTGCTGGCGCAGTTGCGAGTACCGGCAGAGCGCATCGTCCAGGCCGGGCGGCAGGCATGCCCAGCTCGCTCCAATCCACTTCAGCCCTAGCACCGGCTGAACCCCTGAGTACATCGATGCGTCTTACCCCTTGTGGGGTAAATGCGCGCCCTGCGGCATCGACGCTTCGAATGGCGCTGTCAGGTAACCCAGATGAAGATCCGCTTTGCCTCGGTCAATGAGCAGAAAATCCGTGACATAGGCGAATTTCTAGAGCAGAGCGGCATAGAGATCATCAACTTTCCGGTTCGGATCGTTGAAACCCAGACCGAGGACTTGCATCAGCTGGTCAGCGACAAATTGCTGGACGCCTTCAAGCTGATCGGTAAACCGGTTTTCGTCGAACATTCAGGTCTGTTCATCACTAGCCTGAACGGCTTTCCCGGCGGGCTGACCCAGACATTCTGGGATCGATTGCATGCCGTGCGCTTTTCCGAACTGATCGGCGGCCTGGATGATCCCTCCGCGGTGGCGCGAACCCTGATCGGCTACTGCGACGGGCGCAAGCGGCACTTCTTCGAGGGCGAGGTCGCGGGCAAGATTTCCCGCGAACCGGCAGGCGATGAGGGCTTCGAATGGGACAACGTGTTCATCCCCGACGGGTACTCATGCACATTCGCCGAGTTGGGTGGCGTCCATAACGATCTGTCCATGCGCAAGCGGGCACTGGATGCCTTCGTGACCCATTTGCGCGAGACCTGAGGGCAACTCGATGCAGAAGCTTCTGGAAGCCTACCGGCACAATCGCCTGATTCTTTTCGTTGGTTCCGGGGTATCGGCCAATATCGGGTTGCCGCCATGGCGAGACCTGATAAACGAGATTGCCCTGCAACTCGACTACGACCCCGACGTGTTCGACACCTACGGCAATTTCCTCTCGCTTGCCGAGTACTACCGTATCAAGAAGGGCAACATCGGTCCCTTGCGCAGCTGGATGGATCGTGAATGGCACAGAAATATCGAAATCCGCGACTCGGAGATCCATCGGCTGATCGTTCAAGGCAGGTTTCCTGCCATCTATACGACAAATTACGACCGCTGGCTGGAGAACGCTCATGATGCTCACGGCGTCAGCTATATCAAGATCGCTAATGCCAGTGATCTGGTAAAAGCCCGCGATGGAATTCGGCAGATCGTCAAATTCCATGGCGATTTCGATGATGATGACTCGATTGTGCTGGACGAGACGAGCTACTACGAGCGCCTGCAGTTCGAGACGCCGCTGGATATCAAATTGCGCGCGGACACTTTGAGCAAAGCAGTGTTGTTTATTGGCTACAGCCTTTCCGATACCAACATTCGACTGTTGTTCTATAAGCTTTCGAAGATGTGGAACGAGCACGAGACACTCGGCGTTCGGCCGATCTCCTATGTTTTTTCGCACAAGCCCAACCCCGTGCAGGAAGAAATTCTCAGCCAATGGGGTATTCGGATGATTACTTCAGAAGACGATGAGCCAGGACTGGCTTTGAAGAATTTTCTGAAGGAGCTGGTAGAGGCCTGATTAGCATCTCGGCAAAACTCAGGTTCCAACTTAATCAAGCGAGGCGAACAGTGGGTGCGATGCCGTTGGCATCGCACCCATAGCGATCAATAGTTGTAACCAATACCGACGCTATAGAAGAAAGCTCCATCATCGTAACGATCCTGCGCATCGCTTCCGCTTTTGAACAGGAACTGATACTCGGCCATCGCGGTGATGAAGGTCTTATCCTGCACCCAGTATTTAATACCCGCTTCAGGGCCACCCATGAAGGTCTCATCAACCTCCTCGCCATAGAGCCCGCCGACACTCACACCTATGAATGGACGGGTTCTTCCGCTGCCGAAGTGATAGTCATAAAACGCTCGCGTCGAGCCGTCGAACTGGACGCTCTCTCCTTCCGAGTCACGGGCATTGACTGTTTGCCGAATACCCCACATGGAAGATTCGTCCAAATAAGTACCCCAACTGCCCTGTACGGAGAACACTGTATCGTCGAAGTCCTTATCGCTACTGCCCGCGCCGCTCAGAGTAACTTCACGATCACCCGCCACCGGAACGGCAACTGCGAAAGTTGGAAGCATAGCGGCTACCAGCAGGGAAGTTTTGAAAAGTCGGTTCATGACACCACCTCTTGTTCTGCTATGGCGAAATACGCATGTCGCTCACGCGATGCGTATGCTAATGACCCAAGCACATCAAGACTGTTCATTTTATTTTAGATATACGAAGCAACTTATTAATGTTGCAGGAATTTTATTTTTCCAACCGCTTCGTTAGTTGATCGATCCGTACTAAATCGGCTAACACCAAACAAAAAAATCACTCCAACAAACAGAACGGCTTGTTAATTAAGTTTAATTAACGAAGCGGCCCCGACCCACAAGCGAGATGGCGAATCGGGGCCGGGAAGTTGCGCCTATTGATCAGGCAGAGCCGCTTTGCCTGGCTGAAATGTCTTCAGGCAGTGGCTCGTCTTCCGGGTCCGTGTCGAAGTCGAAGTCGCGGCCCATGGCGATGCGCAACCATACGGGTATCAACAGCAGACCGAGCGCCAGACACACCCAACTGATAACCGAACTGCCCTCAGGCGGCGGGAACATCAAGCGGCCCACGCCCACCAGCAGCGAGAACAGCGAAACCGCGGTCACTGCGACCGCAAACAACCGCTTACCAAGCGCCTTGATTGACACGGCCGCAGCGACACCGTTGAGCATCGCCGCGTGCCGCCAGAACCCGAACGGACGCACCCGGCGATAGAAGCGCTTGAGCGTCGCATCATCCGTGGCTGGCGTGATGAAGGTCACCAGGATGGCTGCGGATGTTGTGGTCAGGGCCATGATGCCGAGGCGAATCCATTCACGCTCTGGGTCGGTCCCCAGGTAATAGAGCAGCAGCGGCGCGGTGATCAGCGACACCGCCATGGCGGTCAGTTCCGAATACAGGTTGATTCGTTCCCACAGCCAGCGCAGCACCAGGACCGAGCCCATTCCCGCGCCGAATAGCAGCGAGATGAACCAGGCAGTCTGGATCGAGCCGAGGTTGGCCATGATGATCATCGCGATCACCAGAATGAGCACGTTGGACAAGCGCGCCACGACCACCAGTTCGCGGTCCTTGGGCTTACGCTTGAGCACATGGGGCGCGAACACGCCGCCATAGACATCGTTGCTCCAGTACGACGCCCCCCAATTGAGGTGCGTATCGACCGTCGAGGCCAGTGCCGCCAACAGGCCGACCAGCATCAGGCCGCGCACGCCCGGCGGGAGCAGGTCTTCGATCCCCTGCACGAACAGGGCCTCTCGCGCTGCGGTGAATCCTTCGCCGGCCGCCTCTCCAGGTGTGAAGGGATAAAGTACCAACAGTCCGACGGCGATCGCCATCCAGAACAGGCTGCGCAGAAAAATCTGCAGCCAGGCGAACACAAGGCCGGCGATCCGGGCGTCACGGTCGGTCGGGCACGCCATGCTCCGCTGCGCTAGATAGCCGGTGCCGTCGGAGTTCATCTGGAAAAACCACTGCAGCCCAATGATCACCAAAAATGGCATCAACGCCTCCCCGGCGTCCGATGGCGGCGCAAAGGAAAGCATTTTGCTGGCTTGATCGGCACCGTAGAGTTCGACGATACGATCCGTCAGCCCACCCAGCCCTCCTACTGCATCGATGACGAACCAGGCGTAGAGCAGCGTTCCGATCATCGCCAGGCTGAACTGCACCACATCCGTCTGGACCACCGCGCGCAGGCCACCCGTGATCGAGTACATGGCGGTAAAGGCGAGAATCAGCAGAATCGAGATGAGGTTATTGGCCGTCATCATGTCCGGCTCAAGACCGGTAATGCTTTCGCCTAGCTGAAGCCCGATGCTGGCAACGAAGCCGACTATGGGCTCGTACATGCCGGAGGGAAGCCACAGATGCCACGGCAAAAATACCTCCGCGATGCGGATCGCCGCGACCAGCACCATGGCCAGCACGACGCAGTTGATTACGGTGCCGTAGTAGATGGCCTTGAGCAGACGCAAAGGCGTGACGCCCTTGCCGCTGTAGCGCACGCGGGTCAGCTCGGCGTCGGTCAACACTCCAGCACGGCGCCAGCCGACCGCAAACACGAATGCCATCAGCAGAAACGCGAGGCCATAGATCCACAATCGCCATAGGGCGAAGATACCCGCCGTCGCAACCAGACCGGTCACCAGCAACGGAGTATCGGCGGCGAACTGCGTCGCGCCCATCGAGAAGCCGGCCTTCCAGCCCTTGATCGTCCTGCCTGCCAGAAAATATTCGTCGAGGCTCTGCGAGGCCTTGCCGCGAGCGCGCAGGCCGGAACTCAGGCCATATAGGATAAAAGCCGTCACTATCAATAAATCCAACATCTTGTTATGTCCTTTTGTTGGAGAGCTGTTCTGCTTGAGAACTTTCCAGATAGCGAAAGATTGCAGCGTTCGGATGAACGGAGCGATCTGCTCTGCAGAGGCATGCCAGCTGCCGCGTCTCGGCCAGCTGGGCTACCATGCGCGGTCTCGTTGGATGTCGCTTATGTTCGAAATTCAGCTGCGTCAGTTACCGGCCCAGAGTGTGTAAAAACACTTTCTTATCTTGCGTGCTTCAGCCCATTGC
>NZ_CEXBBO010000021.1:0-84828 GCF_982611455.1 Stutzerimonas sp. | reverse complement strand
GGGTTTGTCTTTGGGCAAAGAAAAAACGGAACGGGCTGCTTCTAAACGTATCCGCGAAAAAGGGCCGCAGAGTGACGGGGCGGCAGGGCCAGCTCAGCTAGCGCCTTCACATTGTGGTGATGCGCAGTCTGTCACGTTAGGGATACTTGACCTGCCCTAAAGGTAGCGCGATACCTATCTAATCGACTTGCTTCCTACCGTCTGCTACGCCCGAATCGGCATGAAACGGGCGCTACAGCTTGGTCTCGATTGCTGACCCCGGCACGGCGGATGCAAAATTATACGCCGTGATATTCGCAACCACTGGTACAGGTTTCGTGGATGCGAATCCGTGATAACTCAGGGAGTAGAGGTTTGAGCTCCTGCCAGATCCATTTCGCCAAATTCTCGCTGGTGGGATTCTCCAGGCCTGGCAAGTCGTTCAGATAGTTATGATCGAGTCGTTCGTAGATTGGTTTGAAGACTTGTTTGATCTCGCCAAAATCGCGAATCCAACCGGTATGCGCATCCACCTCACCTTCGATATAAAGAGCCACCCGAAAGGAATGCCCATGTAGTCGGCCGCATTTATGCCCTTCGGGTACGTGCGGCAAGCGGTGTGCGGACTCGAACGTAAACTCTTTGAATATTTCCACTGATCCATCCGAATAGGTGTTGTCGCCAGAAGCGCCAATTTTACAAGTTTTGCATGGGCGGGTGTGGCTGACAGTAGATAAGAGCGACTCGAGCTGCTCCGTTAGAAATTCGATGGGCTCGGCTATGTCCGTGGTTCTTTGACACTCCCATGATCTTGCGGCAGAGTACCCCGCTTTTTATCGGCTTTTTATCGGCTTTTTATCGGCTTGTGCCGTCTCCGAGGAGTTAAAATGAATGCAGTAGTGGCGGCAGTCGGCATTATGCTGATTCTTAGCCTGTGCAGAATCCATGTGGTCGTGGCGCTGATTGCCGGTGCCATCGTTGGCGGAGTATTGGGTGGGTTAGGATTGGAAGGTAGCCTCGCAGCCTTCAACAAGGGATTAGGGGGCGGCGCAACGGTTGCGCTGTCCTATGCGTTGCTTGGTGCCTTTGCGGTGGCTATCGGTAAAAGCGGCCTGGCCCATGCGCTGGCTGATCGTGCGTTGGCAGTAGTAGGTAGGCACGATTCGAAACCTAGTGGCTCGGTCAAATGGTTGATGATCGGCTTACTGCTCGTTGTCGCAGTATCGTCGCAGAATATCCTTCCAATCCATATCGCTTTTATTCCACTCCTGGTTCCACCGTTGCTCTATGTATTGAGCAAGTTACATATTGATCGACGCTTAATTGCCTGTGTTTTGGCATTCGGACTGGTTACGCCCTATATGTTCTTGCCGGTGGGCTTCGGTAGCATCTTTCTGAACGAAATCCTTCTCGCCAATGTTGCGAAGAGTGGAGTCGATGTCAGCGGGATAAACGTAAGCCAGGCGATGTTGATACCTGCGCTAGGTATGTGCACCGGGCTGGCGGTAGCTATGTTCAGTTATCGTAAATCGCGTATATATGATCTTACCCAGGTCGACCAATCAAAAACGGTCAGAGTCAGCTACAGCCCTCTTACGTTACTGGTGGCAGGCTTGGCAGTTTCTGTGGCTTTCGTAATGCAGCTGTGGTTGGACTCGATGATCGTTGGTGCGCTGATCGGTTTCGTTATTTTTTCCGTATCTGGCGTGGTGCGCTGGCGAGAGGCTGACGATCTGTTTACTGAAGGCATGAAAATGATGGCGATGATTGGCTTCATCATGATCGCCGCCGCCGGGTTTGCAGAGGTCATGCGTGAGACCGGGCAAGTGAAGACGCTTGTCGATGCGTCAGCACAATGGATCGGAAACAGCAAGGCGATTGGTGCCCTGATGATGTTGCTGGTTGGTCTGCTAGTTACTATCGGAATTGGCTCGTCGTTCTCCACGGTTCCGATTATTGCCGCTATCTTCGTGCCACTTGGATTGGAACTCGGTTTCGGTCCCTTGGCTATCGTGAGCTTGGTAGGTACTGCCGGGGCGCTCGGAGACGCCGGCTCGCCAGCTTCCGATTCGACTCTAGGACCCACGGCTGGCCTGAATGCGGATGGCCAGCATAATCACATCTGGGATACCGTCGTACCGACGTTCCTGCATTACAACTTGCCGCTGCTCGGGTTTGGCTGGGTGGCCGCGATGACACTCTGATTCGCCAGTTACGAGCACGCTTCAATGCGCCGGTCGACGGGCGGCGATCAACTGAGAAGGGCTCCGATCAATCGGTATTAGCACTCCTTTCGGCAATCGCTGACTAATAGATACCGTTACAGCAATAGGAAGCCAAATGTGAATTCGACGCTTGAGCAAAAAGTATTCCTTGCCCTGTTGCTCGTAGTAACCATCGCCTTTGGCTGGATACTCTTCCCCTTCTACGGGGCTGTGTTTTGGGCCGTAATTCTTGCGATCATCTTTGCTCCGCTACAGCGGAGCCTGTATGGCCGTCTTGGCAATAGGCGCAATCTGACCGCGCTGATCACCTTGTTGGTTTGCCTGATAGTAGCGGTCCTCCCGGTTATTCTGATCACCGGTCTTTTAGTTCAGGAAGGTAGTTCTCTTTATAGGCAAATTGAAAGCGGGGAGCTTGATATAAACAGCTTCGTCGGAAGCGCGAAGGAGCTACTGCCTGCCTCAATTCAGCTACAGTTGCAGCGCTTCGGTTTTGGCGACATAGACCAGATGCGTGATCGGCTTGCTAGCGGGGCGCTGGAGGGCAGCCAGTTTCTTGCCACCAAGGCATTCAGCTTCGGTCAGGGAACATTTCAGTTCGTGGTCAGTTTCTTTGTAATGCTTTACTTGTTGTTCTTTCTAATTCGAGATGGACGGGATCTGGTTGCACGGGTCAGGCGCGCGCTGCCTCTGAGCGATAATCAAAAACGACGACTGTTCAGCAAATTCACGCGCGTGGTCAGGGCTACGGTAAAAGGCAACATTGTAGTTGCTGCGACGCAGGGTTTTCTCGGTGGTGTGATATTTGCCGTTCTCGGTATTCCCGGTGCCCTACTCTGGGGTGTACTCATGGCGTTCTTGTCACTGCTCCCGGCGATTGGCGCCGGGCTGATATGGACGCCGGTAGCAATTTATTTCCTGACGAAGGGAATGATCGTCCAGGGCGTTGTCCTTACGCTTTATGGCATCTTGGTGATTGGCCTTGTCGACAACATTCTGAGGCCGATTCTGGTGGGCAAGGACACCAAAATGCCGGATTATCTGGTGTTGATATCGACTCTTGGTGGGCTGGCTCTGTTCGGCTTGAATGGCTTTGTAATCGGACCACTGATTGCGGCGCTATTCATCTCTGCATGGGGACTGTTCACTACGCCTGAGGGAAAATCGCCGATTTAGATGCCATCTAGTAGTACAAATCCCAGCGAAATTGTCCGCCGACATGGTTTCGGATCGCCTCGCGCCAGCGGATGATGTACCCGTAGGGGATCGATGCACGAGGGTTCATCACGGGCTTTGCGGCGGATTTCCACGATTAATACCGCGGGCGTTGATTTCCTTCGAGCCTCGTCGACCTCGACGCGTTTGCTATCAGCGAGAGTGGCCCAGTTTCGATGCAGCAACGGGGCATCTATATTCATGATTCAGCGCGAGCAAGTCGTGGTCGCTTTTGCATCCATTGATGCTTGGCATCCATTGGGAAGAAATGCATGCCAGCGTGGTGCATGCCGTTTTTCTGTGCTTGGTCTTCCACAGGGTTGCTGGCGTCTTCGAGATACGCCGGGTAGCTTCAGCAAATAGGCGTACCCCAAGGAATGAAGCCTTTGCCGTATAGCCTGGCGGCACCGTGATGATGTCGGCTCGCGCCAAAGGTAGGCGGGTACGGCGTCGGAACGGGAAAGATTTCCGCCGCTGCCTGCAGGTTCGACTGCGTTGGCGATTACCGGTAGCCACTTAGAAACGCAAGCGCACCACCGGCTATTTACCGTATGTCGTCCCACGCTGACGACATCTTGAATATAAGGATTGGCAGACTGGTTGCTTGGCAACTCATCGCCATTGCCGAAGATGTGTTGTGATTGTTGTCAGCCACGAGGCAGTTCCATTGGAACTGTGACGCTATGGAGGTCGAAGACAGCTTAATGACAGTCCTGTCGCTGGCGACAAGCGGTTCGTTTGATGGGAAAGCCCAAGAAAATAAAAGCCCCGGTAGATACCGGGGCTCGTTACACCATCAGGTCGGGCCGGAGCCCTACTGACAAACGCTTCTTAGTGGAACTGATTCATGGTGTTGTCTTTGCCACTAGCCTTCAGAGCAGCTTCGCCAGCGAAGTACTCCTTGTGGTTGTCGCCAATGTCGGAGCCTGCCATGTTCTGGTGCCTGACGCAGGCGATACCCTGACGCAGCTCTTGGCGCTGAACACCTTTGACGTATGCGAGCATGCCTTCTTCTGCGAAGTACCCCTTGGCCAGATTATCGGTGGAGAGCGCAGCGGTGTGATAAGTCGGCAGGGTAATCAGGTGATGGAAGATGCCGGCGTGAGCGGAGCCGTCCTTCTGGAAAGTGCGGATCTTCTCGTCAGCAACCTGAGCCAGTTCCGTCTCGTCGTACTCGACGCTCATCAGCTTGGCGCGGTCATAGGCGGAAACGTCTTTGCCTTCGGTAACAAATGCATCGAATACCTGCTGGCGGAAGTTCAGGGTCCAGTTGAACGACGGGCTGTTGTTATAGACCAGCTTGGCGTTCGGAATGGTCTTGCGGATTTCATCGACCATGGCCGCGATCTGGCCAACGTGCGGCTTCTCAGTCTCAATCCAAAGCAGATCAGCGCCGTTCTGCAGCGACGTGATGCAATCCAATACGCAGCGCGCTTCGCCAGTGCCCTTGCGGAACTGGAACAAATTGGACGGCAGACGCTTGGGACGCAGCAGCTTACCTTCGCGGTTCAATACCACGTCGCCATTGTTCAGCTCTGTGGCGGAAACTTCTTCACAGTCCAGGAATGAGTTGTACAGATCACCCAGGTCGCCCGGCTCTTTGGTCACAGCGATCTGCTTGGTCAGGCCTGCACCCAGCGAGTCGGTACGCGCAACGATTACGCCGTTGTCGATGCCCAGCTCAAGGAAGGCGTAACGGACGGCGGCGATCTTGGCCAGGAAATCGGCGTGAGGAACGGTAACTTTGCCGTCCTGGTGGCCGCACTGCTTTTCATCGGAAACCTGGTTTTCGATCTGGATGCAGCAAGCGCCTGCTTCGATCATGCGCTTGGCCAGCAGATAAGTGGCTTCCGGGTTGCCAAAGCCGGCATCGATGTCGGCGATGATGGGTACGATGTGGGTTTCGTGATTGTCGATCTGGTTCTGGATCTCGGCGGCCTTGGCAGAGTCACCGGCTTCACGAGCAGCATCCAGAGCGGTGAAGAGCAAATCCAGCTCACGCGAATCAGCCTGACGCAGGAAGGTGTACAGCTCTTCGATCAGGTCGGAAACGGCCGTTTTCTCGTGCATCGACTGATCCGGCAGCGGGCCGAACTCGGAACGCAGAGCTGCGACCATCCAGCCCGACAGGTAAAGGTAGCGCTTGTTGGTGGTCTTCAGGTGCTTCTTGATAGAGATCAGCTTCTGCTGACCGATGAAGCCATGCCAGCAACCTAGAGACTGAGTGTAAACCGACGAGTCGGCGTCGTACTCAGCCATGTCCTTGCGCATGATGTCGGCAGTGTACTGAGCGATTTCCAGACCGGTCTTGAAGCGGTTCTGAGCGCGCATACGGGCTACGGATTCAGGGTTGATAGCGCTCCAGCTGCTTCCAGCTACTTCTTTCAGAGCGGCAACGGCCTTGATGTCGTTTTGATAAGCGGACATGGTCAATCCTTCAAAAGAAATTCGTGTTTGGTTGAGCACCGACTTTTCCCACCGAAACCTACGTGCTTGCGCTAATCATGCGAGCAACACGCGGCAGAGCGTCGAAATACCGACCGGGACGAGGATTGAACCAAGGAGAGGAGGGGTGTGCAGTTACGACCGCAAGAAGACCCGGCTAGCTGCGGAATGGTCGTGGCATCCCGGCACGCAGCGGCACGGGGCCGTTGAGTGACTCAGCAGAACTGACGTCTCGAGCTGATGCGTTAATCGCTTCCCCGTCCCTCAGGACGACTCGTTCCAGTCGCAACCTCGTCAGTCCGCCTTGTGGGCAGTACAGGCACGGAACGCCTCTGCTGGTTGGCTGAGCACGATCCGGAGACCCTTGCCAGGGCCCCTGGTTAGCGGGAGCGGGGCCATCATGCGCTGCCAAAAAAGGTTCGTCAAATGTTTTGTAGTGCTTTTTTTACCTCACTACATTTTTTAACAAGGGCAGCGGAGCCGTCGGTTTTTTAATTCAACGCGTCTACTTTCAGCCGTAGCGAGAGATCCTGACGGCCTTGCGTGGAGTAGCGACGAAGCGTCCCACTTTGATTGGAACTGGCGTTTTCATCGAGGCCGCCAAGTGAGATCCATTCTCCGAGTCGTCCGCTGACGCGGGTGTCGGTTTCCTGAATATCAATGGCGTCTGGCAGGGAACGACTCATTCGATCCTGGTGACTGCTGATGGTGACTCGCACCCTATCGCCTTGAACCGTCGCCGTGGCATAAAAGCCCCGCGTGACGTTGCGATATTGGGTCTGCTGGTAAACCTGGCCGTAACCATCGGCGCCAGTGGTCGTGATTGGTACGCTTTGGCCAACCTGAATGAGGGCGGGGTAGCCCTCGGTTGCCTGGATCTTCTGAACACCGCTGCCTTGACTGGTGGTGCTGCGGCGTATGATGCGAACCTGATCGCGCCCTTCCGTCTTTCCGCGTCCCGTCTGGACTTCGACGTCACCGATGCCGGTTGAGCCGTCGACGCGGTAACCGCTATCACTGCCGATTGCTGAACTCTGGGTGTCTACGCTGATGAGCAGCCTTCTGGGCTCGTTGTCCAGTTGAGACAGTACCTCGCGCAACTCGCTTATGACTTCGACGGGAGCGTTGACAACCAACTGATTGCCGTACGCGTTCACCTTGCCTTGGTCGCCGACCACCGATTGCGCAATCGGTAGCACATCTTCAGCCATGCGGAAATTCAGAGGGATTACCTCGGTCGCGGCGTGGATCGACATGCTGATCAGTATCGAAAGCGCGGCGAGAATACGGCAAGTCATAGCAAAAAGCTCCGCAGGTCAGGGTCGGACAGGCTATGGTCCCAAGCGGTGTCGAACTGACGCTGACGTTGACGAGCCCGGCCGGGGTCCTGGTAGAGCGCGTGGCCGGAAAACTGAGATGGCTCAGGACGAACCAGCACGCCGCAATCATCGGCCACCAGAAAAGCGCATGCTTGCGCCGAGTAATCGGGATGAAGTTTGCGGATCTGCATATTGCTCGTCAATCGGCGCGCCAGGGTTAGCAGCCGATGTCCCTGCTTGACCGCTCGCGATGAATCACCAAGCAGAATGCGCAGGCGATTGCGTGGATGCGCCAGAAGAAAGCGCGTGCATGCTTGCTGAACACTGTTGTGGTTGTAAAGCCAGGGTTCCAGGTCGGGGCTATACAAGCTCAAACTGCGGCGCGCCTGCTCGAGCAAAGCCAGTGCATGTCGGCGCGCAGCGTCGGGCGAGTCGAATGGCTGAGGTGTTCGCGTAGCTCCCAAAATAAAGGGAGCGGGTTGCCATTCGTCCGTTCGGTTCTGTTGGGTCTGTGGGTTGTCGACGGTATAACGACCTGGCGATCGAAAGTCGATAGCGGCCCATTCGGTTGCAGCTATCGGACGATCTGAGTCGTCTGTGCTCATGGCTGGTTTAGCCGCTTTTTCGAAGCATGTCGACGTGCGGCAAACCAGCTTCCAAAAACTCGTCACTTACAACTTCAAAGCCGAGTCGCTCGTAGAATGCCGTGGCATGGACCTGTGCGGTGAGCCGCTGTTCGCTGAGACCGCGGCGCTCAGCTTCGATAATCGCGGCTTTCATCAAGGCACCTCCAACATGCATGCCGCGCCAGTCGCGAAGTACTGAAACGCGACCGATATGGCCGTCGGTCAATAACCGCGCGGTACCGATGGGGTAACCGCTTTCGAGTGCGAGAAAATGCACGGCCTCCGCATCGTCTGCGTCCCATTCAAGTTCGGGCGGAACCGATTGCTCCGCAATAAATACCGTCTCGCGAATACGCCGCAGATCCGCGTTGTCCTGCTGCCAGTCGGCGATGCGAACATCTATATCACTCATCAGCAAACTCCAGACTTCCCTGCTTGATCAGTTGCCAGATCAGATTACGCCCATCTTCGTCGTTCAGCCACGGTGCGAGGTTTTCCGCATGCATCGCATCAGCCGAGCAAATCAGTTTCAGCAGGTCTTTCACGTGGGAAGGAAGCAAGCGGCTCTGACCGCTGGCAAATAGCAGCAGGCCGATGTCGACTTCGCTCCAGGCCAGCCGCGCACTGAGGTTACGAACCAGGATAGCGCCGTTGTCCAGCATGGTGAGCAGCTCCTGCTCTTCGATGTCTTGGCCCTGCACACGCTCCGGGTAACGAGGTTCGGTCATGAACTGGCCAAACCAGGTGAGCAGGAGACGCTCGTCGCCCATGTGTTCGGTGAGCATCGCCCGCAGGCGCTTGAGTGCATCGCTCTGGATTTGGTGCGGGTCGTCGGTGGGGACCAGATCAGCGTCGCTGTAACGTTCTTCGTTGGGCAAAAACTGCGCGAGAAAGTCCGTGAAGTGAGTCAGCACCTCAGCCGCACTGGGGGCTCTGAAGCCGAGCGAGTAAGTCATGCAGGCATCTTCGGCGATGCCGAAATGCGCCAGTCGCGGCGGCAAATAAAGCATGTCGCCGGGCTCCAGAATCCATTCATCGGTCCCTTGGAAGTCCGCAAGGATGCGCAAGTCCGCATGCTGCAGCACCGGGGTGTCGCCATCACACATCTGGCCCAATCGCCAGCGGCGCTGACCGTGGGCTTGAAGGAGGAAGACATCGTAGTTATCGAAATGCGGACCGACGCCGCCACCCGGAGCAGCGAAGCTGACCATTACATCGTCGATGCGCCAGTTAGGCAGGAAGCGGAAATGCTCGATGAGTTCGGCAACTTCCGGCACTAATTGGTCGACTGCCTGCACGAGCAGTGTCCAGTCTCGCTCCGGCAAATTCTGATAGGTGTCTTCACTGAACGGCCCACGACGAAGCTCCCAGGGGCTATCTCCGTGCTCAACCACCAGACGGGACTCAACTTCTTCTTCCAGAGACAGGCCGGCCAACTCATCAGGGGAGAGCGGGCTTTCGAACGAGGGAATCGCCTGACGGATCAGGAGGGGCTTCTTCTGCCAGTAGTCACGCAGGAAGTCGCGCGCGCTGATGCCGCCTAGAATTTGCAAAGGAATATCGGAAGTCATGCAGGTACCTTGCTCTGCTACGGAGCTGCAAATAAAAACGCCCGGCACAGCCGGGCGTGCAAAGATGAGGGTCTGTTCAGATCCGCTTGGCCTGGGCTGCCGCGTTACCGATGTAGCCTGCTGGAGTGAGCTTGCGCAGCTCTTCCTTTGCTTCGGCCGGTATCTCAAGGTCTGCGATGAACGACTGCAGCGCCTCGGGGCTGATGCCTTTACCTCGGGTCAGCTCCTTGAGTTTTTCGTAAGGGTTTTCGATGGCGTAGCGACGCATGACGGTCTGGATCGGCTCGGCCAATACTTCCCAGCATGAATCGAGATCTTCGGCGATGCGAGCGGCATTGAGCTCCAGCTTGCCAATACCCTTGAGGCTCGCTTCGTAAGCGATGACGCTGTGCGCGAAACCGACACCCAAGTTGCGCAGCACGGTGGAATCGGTCAGATCACGCTGCCAACGGGAGATTGGCAACTTGCTCGCCAAATGCTGCAGCAGTGCATTAGCGATACCCAGATTGCCTTCGGAATTTTCAAAGTCGATCGGATTGACCTTGTGTGGCATGGTCGAAGAACCAATTTCGCCGGCCACGGTGCGCTGCTTGAAATAGCCCAGCGAAATGTAGCCCCATATGTCGCGATCGAAATCGATGAGAATCGTATTGAACCGCGCAACGGCGTCGAACAGCTCAGCGATGTAATCGTGAGGCTCGATTTGCGTGGTGTAAGGATTCCAGGACAAGCCTAGATCGTTTTCGATGAATTCGCGTGCGTTGTGTTCCCAATCGACAGCGGGATAAGCAGACAAATGCGCGTTGTAGTTGCCAACGGCGCCATTGATCTTGCCTAGTAGCGGGACGGCGACGATCTGAGCGATTTGGCGCTCGAGGCGGTAAACCACGTTGGCCAGTTCTTTGCCGAGCGTGGTGGGAGAGGCGGGCTGGCCGTGGGTGCGCGACAGCATAGGCACGTCTGCATGCTCTACAGCCAGCGCGCGGATTGCCTCGGCGATCTGGCGCATCAGCGGCAGCAATACATCGTCGCGACCTTCGCGCAGCATCAAAGCATGGGACAGGTTGTTGATGTCTTCGCTGGTGCATGCGAAGTGGATGAATTCGTTGACCTTGGCCAGCTCGGGCTGTTGCTTGGCCTGCTCCTTGAGAAGGTATTCCACGGCTTTGACGTCGTGGTTCGTGGTGCGCTCGAATTCTTTTACACGTTCGGCATGTTCAAGCTGAAAGTTTTCCGCCAGCTGATCAAGCAATGCATTGGCCTCAGCAGAAAACGGTGCGACTTCCGGAATGCCGCTGTGGGCGGCAAGGCGCTGCAGCCAGCGGACTTCAACCTGAACGCGGCAACGAATCAGGCCGAACTCGCTGAAGATTGGGCGAAGAGCGCTGGTTTTGCCGGCGTAGCGGCCATCGACGGGGGAAACCGCGGTGAGCGAGGAAAGCTGCATAGAGGGCATTCTCGACAGTCGAGCAACGAAAAGAGGGCGCAGATTATACATGAAAGCGACTCGATGATTGCGGCCGCGACTAGAACGGTTGCCGCATCGGGTCGTTGGGGCTTATTCCGTCCGCAGCAGTGGATAAAGCGCGTCGAGCAGCTTGCGCCGGCTTAAAACCATCTGCCAGCGATGCCCTCCAAGCTGGCGCCAGAGCCTCGCAGAGCGAATCCCTGCCAATAGGAGTGCACGAATCTTGGCGGCGTTGTCGCTCTGCTGAAGGTGGCGCATGTCGCCCTGCACCTGGATGCGCTGACGAAAGGTACTAAGGGTGTCCTGATACAAGCCACCAAAGGATGCAACGACGTTTTCGTGGGTCAGACCGAAGTGGTCGGCTTGTTGCTGTATCTGGTCCAGGCGACTTCCAATGACCTGCAGCAAATCGCTGCGCTTATCCAATTGACGTTCCAGCCCGATCATCGCCAGCGCATAGCGCAGCGGTTCGCGCTGAAGACTGCTGGTGTCGCGCTCCAGCGCGCCGACGAGGGCTCGATAACCGTCGCGCAGGTTGAGATCGTCGCCGCCATAGATTTCTAGCGGAGGTCTCTCTTCACGTACTAGCAAGCTTCCCAGCATGCAGCCGAGTGCGGCATTTGGTAGCTGGCCGGTTCGGGCGATTCTGTCGACGAGCGTTGCGGCCTCGAATACCGCACCGAGCGCCACCAGCTGTTCTTGTAGTGGCGTCATGGGCGGGCTCCGGCAAACCAGGGCTCGGCAGTCTCGATCACGCCGCCACCGAGGCATATTTCACCGTCGTAGAACACTACGGACTGACCGGGCGTCACGGCGCGTTGAGGGTTATCGAACACGGCTCGATAGCCGTTGGCGGTCCGCTCCAGCGTGCAGGGCTGATCACCCTGGCGGTAGCGTACCTTGGCCGTGAGCCGCAGTGGTGCGGATAACCCGACTGAATTGACCCAATAAATCTCCGAGACGAGCAGGGCGCGGGAGAATAGCCAGGGATGATCATTGCCCTGACCTACAATCAGCACGTTGCGCTCAAGGTCCTTGCTCAAGACGTACCAGGGCTCGTCGCCTGCGTCTTTCAGACCGCCGATGCCCAGCCCCTGACGCTGGCCGATAGTGTGGTACATGAGGCCGTGGTGGCGGCCGATAACTTCGCCATCGATTGTCTCGATGTTGCCGGGCTGTGCCGGTAGGTACTGTTTGAGAAAGTCACTGAAACGGCGTTCGCCAATAAAGCAGATGCCGGTCGAGTCCTTCTTCTTCGCTGTCACCAGACCATGCTTCTCGGCAATTGCCCGGACTGCGGGCTTTTCCAGCTCGCCCACCGGAAACAGCGTCTTACCCAGCTGCTCACCGCCAACGGCGTGGAGGAAGTAGCTTTGGTCCTTATTCGGATCGAGCCCCTTGAGCAGCTCACTGCGCCCGTCAACGTCACGGCGGCGCACGTAGTGCCCAGTGGCGATCATGTCGGCGCCAAGTGTCAGGGCGTAATCGAGGAACGCTTTAAATTTGATTTCGCGGTTACACAGGATGTCCGGGTTCGGTGTACGCCCAGCCTTGTATTCGGCAAGGAAGTGCTCGAACACGTTGTCCCAGTATTCAGCGGCGAAGTTGGCGGTATGCAGCTTGATTCCGATCTTTTCGCAGACGGCTTGAGCATCGGCCAGATCCTCCCGCGCCGTGCAGTATTCGGTGCCGTCATCCTCTTCCCAATTCTTCATGAACAGGCCTTCGACCTGATAACCCTGCTCAAGCAAAAGCAGGGCGGAAACCGAAGAGTCGACGCCCCCGGACATGCCAACTATGACACGGAGGCTTTCGGGGCTGGCAAAGGTTGCATCAGGCATAGGAACTCGGGAAGGGGCTGCCAAAAAGACGAAATTCTACAGGCTGGCGACGCCAAAGGCTAAGGGAGTGGATCAGTCGCGCACTATATCCAAGTCGTAAAGCGGGCCGTCGCGATAGTCATCGATACAGCGCGGTACCAGTTCGCTGCGCCAGCGTCCCGGCTGGGCCAGCAGCTCGTCGCGGCTCAGCCAGGGGGCGGCAACGATCCCGCTATCGAGTTCACGCTCCGGATGGTGGCAAACAGGATTGGCGGCGAAACAAATCCGCTGGTAAGTCACCCCGTTGCTCGGCGCGACATATAGATAAATGCCGACCACGCCGGTTAGCTCGACATCCCAGCCAGTCTCTTCGAGCGTTTCACGTACCGCTGCTTGGCGTAGGGTTTCGTTGGGTTCGAGGTGTCCTGCTGGTTGGTTCAGCACCAACTGGCCAGCTTTCAGCTCTTCGACCAGCAGAAAGCGGCCGTTGTTTTCCACGATGGTGGCGACAGTGATATGTGGATGCCAAGTCATATTGAAGATCTTTTATTCATGGTGGCTACCATAGTAACGATGAAGGCCGGCTTGAAAAATAAAACCCCGGCGCTAGGCCGGGGTTTCAGTCGCCGTGTCGCCATCAGGCGACCGGTTGCACTCAGACTATCGCAGCGAGCGCAGCGTTGAAGGTCGCGCTCGGGCGCATGACCTGGCTTGTCAGCTCCGGGTTGGAACGGTAGTAGCCACCGATCTCCACCGGCTTGCCCTGTACCTCGGCAAGCTCGGCGACAATCGCTGCTTCGTTTTCGCTCAGCTGCTTCGCCAGCGGTGCGAAATGGGCCTGCAGCTCCAGGTCCTCAGTCTGTGCGGCCAACTCTTGGGCCCAGTACAGGGCCAGATAGAAGTGGCTGCCGCGGTTGTCCAGTTCACCAGTGCGGCGTGACGGAGACTTGTTGTTATCGAGCAGTGTGCCTGTCGCTGCGTCCAGAGTCTTGCCGAGCACCTTGGCTTTCGCGTTGCCCGTCTTGATTCCGGTTTCTTCAAGCGATACCGCAAGCGCCAGAAACTCACCGAGCGAATCCCAGCGCAGGTGGTTTTCTTCGACCAGTTGCTGCACGTGCTTAGGTGCAGAGCCACCTGCACCGGTTTCGTACATGCCGCCGCCGGCCATCAGCGGGACGATCGAGAGCATCTTGGCTGACGTGCCAAGCTCCATGATCGGGAACAGGTCAGTCAGATAGTCGCGTAGCACGTTACCGGTCACCGAAATTGTGTCCTGGCCACGGACGAGGCGTTCCATGCTCACGCGGATGGCTTCGTTGTAGCCCATCATGCGGATATCCAGGCCGGTCAGATCGTGTTCCTGCAGGTAGGCTTCAACCTTTTTCTGAAGCTCGCGATCATGGGCGCGCTCAGGGTCAAGCCAGAAGATTGCCGGGGTGTTGGATTGCCGGGCGCGAGTAACGGCGAGCTTGACCCAGTCGCGGATTGGCGCGTCCTTGGTCTGGCAGGCACGCCAGATGTCGCCGGCTTCCACGTCGTGCTGCATAAGTACGGTGCCGTCAGCCAGCACGACGCGCATGGTGCCATCGGTGGTCATCTCGAAGGTCTTGTCGTGAGAGCCATACTCCTCCGCTTTCTGCGCCATCAAACCAACGTTTGGCACGGTGCCCATGGTGGTTGGGTCGAACGCACCATTGGTTTTGCAGAAGTTGATCATTTCCTGGTAGATCCGGGCATAGGTGCTTTCCGGCATCACCGCTTTGGTGTCTTTCAGCTTGCCGTCCTTGCCCCACATCTGCCCGGAGCTGCGAATCATCGCCGGCATCGAAGCGTCGACGATTACGTCGCTGGGTATATGCAGATTGGTGATGCCCTTGACGGAGTCGACCATCGCCATTTCTGGACGACCGGTGTAGCAGGCGTGGATATCGTCCAGGATTTCTTCTTGCTGCGAGGCGGGCAGACTTTTGATCTTGTCGTGGACGCTGCTCAGACCATTGTTCGGATTGACGCCCAGCTCTCTGAATAGGTCGGCGTACTTGTCGAACGCGTCTTTGTAGTAGACGCTCACGGCGTGGCCGAAGACGATCGGGTGGGAGATCTTCATCATGGTTGCTTTGACGTGTAGCGACCACATGACGCCGGTTTCCTTGCAATCCTGCAGGGTTTTCTCGAGAAACCCGCGCAGTTTCTTGCAGCTCATGAACATGCTGTCCAGAACTTCGCCCTCTTCGAGCGTGAGCTGCTTCCGGACTTCAACCTTGCCGTCTTTGCCAACGAACTCGAGGCGTACGTCACCGGCCTTCGCCATGGTGATGGATTGCTCGCTAGAGAAGAAGTCGCCGCCGCGCATGTAATCGGCGTGGGACTGCGAAGCCATGCTCCACTTGCCCATCGAGTGCGGATGTTTGCGGGCGAATGCCTTGACCGCTGCAGGTGCGCGACGGTCGGAGTTGCCCTCGCGTAGTACCGGATTCACGGCACTGCCAAGGATCTTGCCGTAGCGCGCACGGATCTCTTTCTCGGCTTCGGTGTCTGGATCTTCCGGGAAATCCGGAACGTTGTAGCCTTGGGCCTGGAGCTCGGCGATGGCGTTGCGTAGCTGTGGTACTGAAGCGCTGATGTTCGGCAGCTTGATGATATTGGCTTCCGGCGTGGTAGCCAGAACCGCCAGCTTCGCGAGGTCGTCGTCGATCTGCTTGTCTGCGGTCAGTTGGTCGGCAAAGCTTGCAAGAATGCGCCCTGCAAGAGAGATGTCACGTGTTTCGACGGCTATGTCAGCGGAGGCGGCAAAGGCTTCTACAATAGGCAGAAGCGAATAGGTGGCCAGCGCCGGGGCTTCGTCAGTGAAGGTGTAGATAATCTTCGAGCGGGTGGACATGTAGAGTGGTCTCTCTCTTGCTGAGCGTGCACAGAATCTCGAAATGCGCAGGTAGGCGCTCTGGCTACGTTCGTTGAGCCAGAAATCGAGGATTCGCCGCGATGATGTTGGTTGCACCACTTGATTGAGCATTTGATCCGTCCGGCTGCGGTTGGCAGTCAGGCGGTTTCAGAAGAAAAGTCCTCGTTAGAGATTGGCTTTGCTCCTCATGACTCGTTAGTCACCTAAGCAGTATATCACCGCGCCATGTTGTCTAAAAATGCCCAGACCATAAGACGAATGCACATATGGTTTCGGCCGATTCAACTGGGGTACTCTTCGGAGATGACCACTGTTTAATGTTTAACCACAGAAACGGAGTCCAGCATGGGATACCAAAAGATCCAGGTGCCTGCCAGCGGTGACAAAATCACCGTCAATGCCGATCACACCCTGAATGTTCCCAACAATCCGATCATTCCTTATATAGAGGGTGACGGAATTGGTGTTGATATCAGCCCGGTGATGATCAAGGTGGTTGATGCGGCTGTTGAAAAAGCCTATGGCGGCGAGCGCAAGATTGCCTGGATGGAAATCTACGCTGGCGAGAAGGCGACTCAAGTGTACGACCAGGACACTTGGTTGCCGAAGGAAACCCTGGAAGTGGTTCGCGACTACGTGGTGTCCATTAAGGGCCCGCTGACCACTCCTGTTGGTGGTGGCATTCGTTCGTTGAACGTCGCGTTGCGTCAGGAACTCGATCTCTACGTATGCCAGCGTCCGGTTCGCTGGTTCACGGGCGTTCCCAGCCCGGTAAAGAAGCCAGCCGACGTTGATATGGTCATCTTCCGCGAGAACTCGGAAGACATTTACGCCGGCGTCGAGTGGAAGGCCGGCTCTCCTGAATGCGAGAAGGTTATTAAGTTCCTCACGGAGGAAATGGGTGTCAAGAAGATCCGCTTCACTGAGAACTGCGGTATCGGCATCAAGCCGGTCTCACTGGAAGGCACCAAGCGTTTGGTTCGCAAGGCGCTGCAGTACGCCGTAGACAATGATCGTAGCTCGGTGACTCTGGTCCACAAGGGCAACATCATGAAGTTCACCGAGGGTGCCTTCAAGGAATGGGGTTACGAGGTGGCGCGTGATGAATTCGGTGCCGATTTGCTCGATGGTGGCCCTTGGATGCAATTCAAGAATCCTGTTACCGGCAAGAACATCGTGGTCAAGGACGCCATCGCCGATGCCATGCTGCAGCAAATCCTGTTGCGCCCGGCCGAGTACGACATAATCGCTACACTGAACCTCAATGGCGACTACCTCTCCGACGCCTTGGCGGCAGAGGTCGGTGGTATCGGCATCGCTCCGGGTGCCAACCTGTCCGACACCGTGGCTATGTTCGAAGCGACCCACGGCACTGCGCCCAAGTATGCCGGCCAAGACAAGGTCAACCCAGGCTCGCTGATCCTCTCTGCCGAAATGATGCTGCGCCACATGGGCTGGATCGAGGCTGCTGACCTGATTATCAAGTCGACCGAAAACGCCATCGCTGCCAAAACTGTGACCTATGACTTCGAGCGATTGATGGACGGTGCGAAGCTGATGTCTTGCTCCGAGTTCGGCGACGCCATGATCTCTCACATGTAGTTTGCGGAGAGACACGAAAAGGCCGATCATCGATCGGCCTTTTCGTTGCCTAAAATTAGGCGTCTATGGTCGAGCTCTGTGAGACAGGTTCGGCTATATCCGCAGTGGTCTGCAGCGACCGAATGTTGGTTGCATGCAGGCCCTTGGGACCTTGCAGAATATCGAACATGACCGCTTGCCCAGCCTTGAGAGTTCTATACCCTTCCATCTGAATGGCAGAGTAGTGGGCGAACAGGTCCTCATCGCCGCCGTCTGCTACGATGAATCCATAGCCCTTGGCGTTGTTGAACCACTTGACCTTACCGCTTAGCATGCTGTTATCCCTCTGCAAAGAAGTCCATCACTGGAGTAACATCCATTTCATTCCGCGCTGATGCAGCACATGGCCCCACGCGCGCAGCCCGTTGCCGTTGTGGCACATACTGGTTGTATCATCGTTTTGCCGATAGTCAAGGCGACTCGTCAGGTGGCTGTGAAGCCTTTCCACTTATCCCGGCCACGGCGCCCCGACCTAGAACTGTTATACGCATGCGTGCATTTCCAAAGATTCGACTAATATCCAATCAAGATCGTCCTGAACCGCTGGACGATGACGCTTCCAGCTTGGCGGTCGAAGAGGCCAAGCCGCAACTGAAGGCACCACCTATGTTCAAAGTTGTCATGTTTAATGATGACTACACGCCGATGGATTTCGTTGTGGAGGTGCTCGAAGGAATTTTCAATCACAATCGGGAGCTTGCCACCAAGATCATGTTGGCGGTTCATACCGAAGGGCGGGCCGTCTGTGGTGTCTATACGCGGGACGTCGCTGAAACCAAAGCGATGCAGGTCAATCAATATGCAAGGGAATGCCAGCATCCGTTGCTTTGTGAGATCGAGAAGGACGGTTAAACCCGACTGCTGGGTAAGAGGTGAAAGCTATGTTGAACCGTGAGCTCGAAGTCACTCTGAATCTGGCTTTCAAGGAGGCTCGTACCAAGCGTCATGAATTCATGACGGTCGAGCATCTCTTGTTAGCCCTGCTGGACAATGAGGCAGCCGCAACGGTGTTACGCGCCTGCGGTGCCAGTCTCGATAAATTGCGACACGATCTACAGGAGTTCATTGACTCCACCACTCCTTTGATTCCCCAGCACGACGAAGAGCGCGAGACTCAGCCAACCCTGGGCTTCCAGCGCGTGCTTCAGCGTGCCGTTTTTCACGTGCAGAGCTCCGGCAAGCGCGAAGTCACTGGCGCGAACGTCCTGGTTGCGATTTTCAGTGAGCAGGAAAGCCAAGCGGTGTTCTTGCTAAAGCAGCAGAACGTTGCCCGTATCGATGTCGTCAACTACATCGCTCATGGAATTTCCAAAGTGCCGGGCAATAACGGCAACGCTGAAGGCGATTCGGAAATGCAGGACGAGGAGGGCGGTGAGTCTTCCGCCGCAGGCAACCCGCTCGATGCCTATGCGAGCAATCTTAACGATCTGGCCCGTCAGGGGCGTATCGATCCGCTGGTCGGGCGCGAGCTCGAGGTCGAGCGAGTCGCGCAGATCCTGGCGCGTCGTCGCAAGAACAATCCGTTGCTCGTCGGTGAGGCGGGAGTCGGCAAGACGGCGATTGCCGAGGGGCTGGCCAAACGCATCGTCGACAATCAGGTCCCGGAGCTACTTGCCAATAGCGTCGTCTATTCTCTGGATCTCGGTGCCTTGCTTGCCGGCACCAAGTATCGAGGTGACTTCGAGAAGCGCTTCAAGGCGCTGTTGAACGAGCTGCGCAAACGCCCGCAGGCGGTCCTGTTCATTGATGAAATCCATACCATTATCGGAGCGGGGGCGGCGTCGGGTGGCGTAATGGACGCTTCCAATCTGCTCAAGCCGCTGCTCTCGTCCGGTGAAATTCGCTGCATCGGCTCGACCACATTTCAGGAGTTTCGTGGAATCTTCGAGAAGGATCGCGCATTGGCTCGGCGCTTCCAGAAGGTCGATGTTTCCGAGCCGTCTGTCGAGGACACTATTGGAATTCTGCGGGGGCTGAAGGGCCGTTTCGAGCAGCATCACAACATTGAATACAGCGATGAATCACTCCGTGCAGCAGCGGAGTTGGCGTCGCGCTATATAAACGACCGCCACATGCCGGACAAGGCGATCGATGTCATCGACGAGGCGGGTGCTTATCAGCGTCTACAGCCAGAAGAAAAGCGCGCCGCGCGCATCGATGTCGAACAGGTTGAAGACATAGTTGCCAAGATCGCGCGGATTCCACCCAAGCATGTCAGCACTTCCGATAAAGAATTGCTGCGCAATCTGGAGCGTGATCTCAAGCTGACCGTCTTTGGTCAGGACGATGCAATCGACTCGCTTGCCACCGCCATCAAGCTATCCCGGGCGGGGCTGAAAGCGCCGGACAAGCCGGTAGGTTCGTTCCTCTTTGCAGGCCCCACTGGAGTCGGCAAGACGGAAGCTGCGCGCCAGTTGGCTCGGGCGCTGGGTATCGAGCTGGTGCGCTTCGATATGTCCGAATACATGGAGCGTCATACCGTGTCACGACTGATCGGCGCGCCTCCTGGTTACGTAGGCTTCGATCAGGGTGGTTTGTTAACCGAGGCGATAACCAAGCAGCCACATTGTGTACTGCTTCTGGATGAAATCGAGAAAGCGCATCCGGAAGTGTTCAATTTGCTGCTGCAGGTGATGGATCACGGCACCCTGACGGACAACAATGGACGCAAGGCGGATTTTCGCAACGTCATTTTGATCATGACTACCAATGCGGGTGCGGAGACTGCAGCGCGTGCTTCGATTGGCTTCACTCATCAGGATCATGCATCCGATGCGATGGAAGTGATCAAAAAGAGCTTCACGCCCGAGTTCCGCAACCGTCTGGATACTATTATCCAGTTCGGGCGCCTCAGCCACGAAGTCATCAAGAGCATCGTCGACAAGTTCCTCATCGAGCTGCAGGCGCAGCTTGAGGACAAGCACGTTACGCTCGAGGTATCGGATGCGGCGCGCGGTTGGCTGGCTGAGCGCGGCTACGATGCGCAGATGGGAGCGCGGCCAATGGCTCGTCTGATTCAGGACAAGATCAAGCGACCGCTGGCGGAGGAGATTCTATTCGGCGAATTGGCCGAGCATGGTGGTGTGGTTCACATCGATATTCGTGACGGAGAACCATTCTTCGATTTCGAAACCACAGCGGAGTTAGCCTGATCAGCTGAGGGTGGAACGAAACGCTTGGCATTGCCAGGCGTTTTGTCTGGGCCTGATGTGCCGAAAGAAGGCTGTCTAGCTATCCTGGATTGCAGGCGCGATTCTGGTTGGGTTGCGATACAGTACAAACAAAAAAGCCCGGTAATTACCGGGCATTCTTTCTCGCGTCCATTAGCGGGCGCGGTAGGTGATGCGACCTTTGCTCAAATCGTAAGGGGTCAGTTCTACCCGAACCTTGTCACCAGTGAGAATCCGGATGTAGTTCTTGCGCATCTTTCCGGAGATATGCGCAGTAACGACGTGCCCATTTTCCAACTCCACACGAAACATGGTGTTGGGCAGGGTGTCGACGACAGTACCTTCCATTTCGAAGCTGTCTTCTTTCGACATTCAGTAAAGCCCTCGGTGTCCAATGATTGCCCCGGCACAAGAATGTCCGGGTAAAAGCGGCAAGTATTGTGCCTGAAACGGCCCCGAGAGCCAAGGGCTCAGCTCAGAGTAATCCAGCGTTGGTTGACGAGTAGTTCGATCGGACGGTATTCGGTCTTGTAGTTCATCTTGCGGCAATTCTTGATCCAGTAGCCCAGATAGATTGCCTTCAACCCTAATCGAGCCGCCTCGCTGACTTGCCAGAGGATTGCGAAACGGCCAAGGCTGCGCCGCTCCTCGTTAGGATCATAAAAGGTGTACACGGCGGACAACCCATTGGGCAGCACGTCAGTCACCGCCAGCGCCAGCAGGCGACCGTCGAGGCGGAACTCATAAAAACGGGAAAACGGCAGGTCACGGACCAGGAATGTATGGAACTGGTCACGGCTCGGCGGATACATATCGCCGTCGGCGTGGCGCTGCTCGATGTAGGTCGCATAAAGCGAGTAATACTCTTCGGTGAACGAGGGTCGGACGTCCGTGACGGCGAGATCTGCGTTGCGCTTGAGGATGCGCCTCTGCTGGCGATTGAGTTGCAAGCCATCGGCTGGTATGCGAGCGGGGATACAGGCCGTGCAGCGCTGGCAATGAGGGCGGTAAAGGTGATCGCCGCTGCGACGGAATCCCATTTCCGACAGCTCGGCGTACACCTGTACGTCCATCGGCTGGCTGGGGTCGAGGAAGAGTGTGGTGGCCTGCTCGTCGGGCAAATAGCTGCACGCGTGAGGCTGGGTTGCGTAGAACTTGAGACGAGCCAGTGAAGTCATGGTCAGCTCTCGAAAATCATGAAGTCAGTGTAGGTCAGCTTGGCTTCGTCGACTAGGACTCCCATCGGGCTGAACTGGGTTCGTCCAGATGCTTGGCGAGCGTCTCGGCGAAGGTTTTGCGGGATATGCCCCGGGCGCCGAAACTGGCCAAGTGTTGCGTCGGCATCTGGCAGTCAATCAATTTGAATCCCCAGTCTCGGAGATGTTCCACCAATGCCACGAATCCTGCCTTGGACGCATCGGTCGTACGACTGAACATTGATTCACCGAAGAATAGCCGACCCATGGCGAGGCCATAGAGGCCGCCGACCAACCGTTGGTCTTGCCAGACCTCGATCGAGTGTGCGACGCCGAGTTGATGCAGCTTTACGTAAGCGTCCTGCATCGGCGTGGTGATCCAGGTGCCATCGGTATAGCTGCGTGGTCCAGCGCAGCCCTGGATAACGTCTCGAAATGCCCGATCGAAAGTAACGTCGAACACTCCCTGGCGCAGCTTCTTGCCCAGGCTACGCGAAACATGCAGCTCATCTGGATAGAGAACCGTGCGAGGGTCAGGTGACCACCAGAGCAACGGTTGTCCGTCTTGATACCAGGGAAAACAGCCATGCCGATAGGCGGCGAGCAAGCGTTCGGGCGAAAGATCGCCTCCAGCCGCGAGCAACCCGTTGGGCTCGCGCATGGCCTTTTCGAGTGGGGGAAACGACAAGTCGTCGCGCTGTAGCCAGGTCAGCATATTGATCGATCAGGGTGAGGCGGGTGCGGGGCACCTGCCGACAGGAGTTACTGGTCCAGATACTTCTCGGCATCGAGTGCGGCCATGCAGCCGGCACCGGCAGAGGTAATCGCCTGACGATACACGTGATCGGCTACGTCGCCTGCTGCGAATACGCCCGGAATGGTCGTGCAGGTCGCGTCACCTTCGCTGCCGCCTTTGATTTTGAGGTAGCCGTCTTTCATCTCAAGCTGGCCCTGGAAGAGGTCGGTGTTGGGCTTGTGACCGATGGCGATGAACACACCCGACAATTCGAGCTTTTGCTCTTCGCCAGACAAGGTGCTCTTCAGACGCACTCCGGTGACGCCGCTGGCATCGCCGAGCACTTCTTCCATCGTGTGGTTCCAGTGCAGACGGATATTGCCGTTAGCGGCTTTCTCCATGATCTTATCCTGCAGAATCTTTTCCGAACGTAGCTTGTCGCGACGATGAATCAGGTGCACCTCTTTGGCGATATTCGATAGGTAGAGTGCTTCCTCCACCGCTGTGTTGCCGCCACCAATCACGGCGACCACCTGGTTGCGATAGAAAAAACCATCGCAGGTGGCGCAAGCCGAAACGCCGCGCCCTGCGAACGCCTCTTCCGACGGCAAGCCAAGATATTGAGCCGAGGCGCCTGTTGCGATGATCAATGCGTCGCAGCTGTAGGTGGCGCTGTCGCCCTTGAGGATGAAGGGACGTTGCTGTAGTTCGGCAGTATGGATGTGATCAAACACCACTTCGGTATCGAAGCGTTCTGCATGCTTTTGCATCCTCTCCATCAGGGCCGGGCCGGTGAGCCCCTCGACATCGCCTGGCCAGTTGTCCACTTCGGTCGTTGTGGTGAGCTGGCCGCCGGGCTGAATACCGGTGATCATCAAGGGTTTCAGATTGGCGCGAGCGGCATATACCGCGGCGGTATAACCGGCCGGGCCCGAGCCGAGGATGATCAGACGTGAATGCTTGACTTCATTCATAAAAAGCCCTCATAAGCCTTTGTTGCCAATAGAGAAGCGTGCTCCAGTCGAGCCACGCTGTAAAAACTGGCGTTTATGCTACACCGAAGCATCGCGAAAAGCCCAAGCCGACGCGGAACCGGCATGTCATCGAATCGACAAACCCGTACAATGTCCAATTATCTGGCTGAATACGGTTCATAGAGCGCGCCCCGGGCGCAGGAAATAAAGCGTTTTGAAGAATACCTCCTCTACCGCGCCGGCTTCCGTCTGGCGACAGCAATTGCATTACCGTCTCAAAGAGGGTGCCTTGATCGCGCTCGGCGCACTGTGCGCATATCTCTGGATGGCACTGCTGACCTACGACCCGGCCGATCCCGGCTGGACCCACACCAGCAACGTCCAGCAGGTACAGAACGCCGCCGGTCGCGCTGGAGCCTGGTTCGCCGATGTTCTGTTCATGGTGCTCGGCTACTTCGCGTTTCTGTTTCCGTTGCTATTGGGTATCAAGACTTGGCAGGTATTTCGTGCTCGCCACCAGCCCTGGACCTGGAACGGCTGGCTATTTTCCTGGCGATTGATCGGGCTGGTATTTTTAATTCTCTCCGGCTCCGCGCTGGCCTATATTCATTTCCAGTTCGCCAATAATCTGCCTGCTTCAGCTGGCGGTGCGCTGGGTGAAAGTCTCGGTCAGCTCGCCGAAGCTGCACTCAACGTGCAAGGCAGCACCTTATTGCTGCTCGCATTCTTTCTGTTCGGCCTGACGGTATTCACTGATCTTTCCTGGTTCAAGGTGATGGACCTGACCGGCAAGATTACGCTCGACCTGATCGAGCTGATCCAGAGCTTCTTCAGTCGTTGGTGGTCGGCCCGTAACGAGCGCAGGCAGATGGTCGCGCAACTTCGCGAAGCCGACGACGTGGTCAATGATGTGGCGGGTTCTTTCTCGGACGGTCGTGAGCGTGCCAAAGTGAAGGAGCGCTTGCTTGAGCGCGAAGAATCGCTGAGCAAGCATATGAGTGAGCGCGACAAGCGACCGGCACCGATGATCGCGCCGGCAGCCCCGCCGAAACCGATCGAGCAGAGCAAACGGGTGCTGAAGGAAAAGCAGGCCAATCTATTTGTCGATCCGCTGATCGAAGGCAGCGTACCGCCGCTTTCGTTGTTGGATGTCGCCGAAAAGCAGCAGAAGCAATATTCGCCCGAATCGCTGGAAGCGATGTCGCGGCTGCTTGAAATCAAGCTGAAGGAATTTGGCGTCGAAGTCATCGTCGAGTCCGTGCATCCGGGCCCGGTGATTACTCGCTTCGAAATCCAGCCGGCGGCCGGCGTCAAGGTCAGCCGGATCTCAAACCTCGCGAAGGACCTGGCGCGCTCGCTGGCGGTGATCAGTGTCCGCGTCGTCGAAGTGATTCCCGGCAAGACGACGGTTGGCATCGAGATCCCCAACGAGGATCGCCAGATTGTGCGGTTTTCGGAGGTGCTTTCATCCGCACCGTATGACGATGCCAAGTCGCCGGTGACCATCGCACTTGGCCATGACATCGGTGGCAAGCCGGTGATTGCCGACCTCGCAAAGATGCCGCATCTGCTGGTTGCGGGTACGACCGGCTCGGGTAAATCGGTCGGCGTGAACGCGATGATTCTGTCCATCCTGTTCAAGTCCACGCCGGAAGATGCGCGGCTGATCATGATCGACCCAAAAATGCTCGAGCTATCGATCTACGAGGGCATTCCGCACCTGCTCTGTCCGGTGGTGACCGACATGAAGGAGGCGGCCAATGCGTTGCGTTGGAGCGTCGCCGAGATGGAACGCCGCTATAAGCTGATGGCTGCGATGGGTGTGCGTAACCTGGCCGGCTTCAACCGCAAGGTCAAGGAAGCGGAGGAGGCCGGGGCGCCGCTTACCGATCCGCTGTATCGTCGCGAAAGCATGGAAGACGAGGCGCCGCTGCTGAAAAAGTTGCCGACCATCGTCGTGGTGGTGGACGAGTTCGCCGACATGATGATGATCGTTGGCAAAAAGGTCGAAGAGTTGATCGCGCGCATCGCGCAAAAGGCTCGAGCGGCAGGGATCCACCTAATTCTTGCCACCCAGCGGCCATCGGTCGACGTGATTACCGGTCTGATCAAGGCCAACATTCCGACCCGTATGGCGTTCCAGGTGTCGAGCAAAATCGACTCGCGCACCATTCTCGATCAGGGCGGCGCTGAGCAACTGCTCGGTCACGGCGACATGCTCTACTTGCCGCCGGGCACAGGGTTGCCGATCAGGGTACATGGCGCCTTCGTTTCCGATGAGGAAGTGCACCGCGTGGTTGAAGCCTGGAAGGCGCGAGGCGCCCCGGATTACATCGAGGAAATTCTGGTCGGTGCCGAAGAATCAGGCAGCGGCTTCGACAGTGGTGGTGACGGTGGTAGCGGCGAGGACAGCGAGGAAGATCCTCTATACGACGAGGCCGTTCGGTTTGTGACCGAAAGCCGCCGTGCGTCGATTTCCGCCGTGCAGCGAAAGCTCAAGATTGGCTACAACCGAGCTGCCCGCATGATCGAAGCCATGGAAATGGCCGGCGTCGTGACGTCCATGAATACCAACGGCTCGCGCGAAGTGCTCGCGCCGCCTCCCACTCGCGATTGAGTCGCACCGAGGTTACATGCAATTGATTCGCTTGCTGTTCGCGTCTGCTCTGCTGCTCTCGCTGGTTCCGGCACATGCCGACCAGGCTTCTGCGCAGCGCCTTACGGGCTTGCTGCAAAAAGCTGAAACCCTGACTGGCCGCTTCTCCCAGCTATCACTCGACGGTACCGGGACCCAGTTGCAGGAAACCTCCGGCGAGATGGCTTTGCAGCGCCCAGGGAAATTTCGCTGGCACACCGATGAGCCGATGGAGCAGCTGCTGGTTTCGGACGGCAAGAAGGTCTGGCTGTACGACCCGGACCTGGAGCAGGTAACCATCCAAACCCTTGACCAACGTCTGACCCATACACCGGCGTTGTTGCTTTCCGGGGACGTTTCGGCCATCAGCGAAAACTTCGAGGTGTCCCATCAGGAAGCGGGAGAGGTGGTTGACTTCACCCTCAAGCCGAAAGCCAAAGACACCCTGTTCGATAGCCTTCGTCTGTCGTTCCGCGGCGGTGTGATCAATGACATGCAGATGATTGATGGTGTCGGCCAGCGCACCAACATCCTGTTTCAAAACGTCAAATTGAATGAATCGCTAAAGCCGGATCTGTTTACGTTTGAGATTCCCGAAGGGACTGATGTCATCTCCGAGTGACACCGACTGGTCTTTCGCCAACCGACACGGCCTGCTTTTGCGCAGGCCGTTTGCATGAGAGGTTCCTGCTTCCGATGGACCTGTTCAGCCGCGACCCTGTTGCACAACCGCTAGCTGCACGCCTGCGCGCTGCCAGTCTCGACGAATATGTTGGGCAGGAGCATTTGCTGGCGCGCGGCAAGCCGCTGCGCGAGGCGCTGGAGCAGGGGGCGCTGCATTCGATGGTGTTCTGGGGACCGCCAGGCGTGGGCAAGACGACCCTGGCGCGGTTACTGGCCAAGGTCTCCGATGCGCATTTCGAAACCGTCTCGGCAGTGCTGGCTGGCGTCAAGGAAATTCGCCAAGCGGTAGAAATTGCCAAACAGCAGGCAGCCCAGTATGGCCGTCGCACCATCCTGTTCGTGGACGAGGTGCATCGCTTCAATAAGGCCCAGCAGGATGCGTTTTTGCCTTATGTCGAGGACGGTACGCTGATTTTCATCGGCGCAACCACCGAGAATCCGTCTTTCGAATTGAACAATGCCCTGCTTTCGCGGGCCCGTGTCTACGTGCTCAAAAGCCTCGACGAGGCTGCGCTGCGCAAGCTGGTCAGCCGCGCGCTGACCGAGCCCAAAGGGCTGGGTGATCTGCATCTCAGCCTCCCCGAGGAAAGCTTTCAGATTCTTATTGCAGCAGCCGATGGCGATGGTCGACGCGTGCTGAACTTGCTGGAGAACGCTGCGGACCTGGCGGAAGAGGGCGGCGAGATCAGCGTCGAGCTGCTGCAGGATCTACTGGGCGACAGTCGCCGGCGTTTCGACAAGGGCGGCGAGGCGTTCTACGACCAGATTTCGGCACTACACAAATCGGTTCGTGGCTCGAACCCCGACGCCTCGCTGTACTGGTTCGCACGAATGATCGACGGTGGCTGCGATCCGCTGTATATCGCCCGACGCGTCGTGCGCATGGCCAGTGAGGAGGTCGGCAACGCCGATCCACGGGCGCTGAGCCTGTGCCTGTCCGCGTGGGACGTTCAGGAGCGCCTGGGCAGCCCGGAAGGCGAGCTAGCCGTTGCCCAGGCGATCGTCTATCTCGCTTGTGCGCCGAAAAGCAACGCGGTCTACAGCGCATTCAACGCCGCGATGCGCGATGTTGGAGAGAATGGCTCGCAGGAGGTGCCGCTGCACCTGCGCAACGCGCCGACCCGGCTGATGAAGGAGCTGGGCTATGGCAACGAATACCGTTACGCCCACGACGAGCCCGACGCTTATGCTGCCGGCGAAGACTATTTTCCGGAGGCGATGGCGCCGCGTCAGTACTACCATCCGGTGCCGCGCGGGCTGGAAAGCAAAATCCGCGACAAACTCGAACATCTGACCCGCCTCGATCGAGAAAGCCCACGGCAACGGAGAAAGAAATGATTCGGATGGCGCTTGCCGTAGCGGCTGGTGGCGTGGTCGGTACGCTGATTCGTTTTGGCGTTTCGACTTGGGTATCGACGCAATGGCCCAGGCATTTCTATCTGGCGACCCTGGCAGTGAATCTGCTCGGCTGTGTGCTGATCGGCTATTTATACGCGTCGTTCCTGGCGCGCCCGGACATTTCACCCGAACTGCGTAGCGGGCTGATCATCGGTTTCCTCGGGGCCTTGACTACTTTTTCCAGTTTTTCCCTGGACGGATTACGGCTGCTGGAGAGTGGGCAGCTTGCGACGGCCTTTGGCTATATCGGCATCAGCGTGCTCGGCGGTCTAATGGCCGCCTGGGTTGGACTGGGTCTCGGCAGGTTATGAACCTGACCAGGATCAAAGTAAACTCTGTTTCCTCTTCGCCTTTCCTCAAAGCTTTCACAGACGAGACCCACCATGCTTGATTCGAAACTGGTACGCACACAGCTGCAAGACGTGGCCGATCGCCTCGCGACCCGCGGCTACCAGCTGGACGTGGCGCGTATCGAGGCGCTGGAAGCACAGCGCAAAACCGTGCAGACGCGCACCGAACAACTCCAGGCCGAGCGCAACGCTCGCTCTAGGTCCATTGGCCAGGCCAAGCAGCGCGGTGAAGACATCGCACCGATGCTCGCAGACGTCGATCGCATGGGCTCCGAACTGGAAGCCGGAAAAGCCGAACTCGAGAGTATCCAAAGCGAGCTGGACCAGCTGATGTTGAGCCTGCCGAACCTGCCGCACGAATCGGTTCCCGTAGGCAAGGACGAAGACGAGAACGTCGAGGTGCGTCTTTGGGGCTCGCCAAAGACCTTCGATTTCCAAGTCAAAGATCACGTCGCCCTGGGCGAGCAGCACGGCTGGCTGGATTTTGAAACCGCGGCCAAGCTGTCCGGGGCTCGCTTTGCGCTGATGCGCGGTCCGATTGCCCGTCTGCATCGCGCGCTCGCCCAATTCATGCTCGATCTGCACACCCGCGAACATGGCTACGAAGAAGCCTATACGCCGTATCTGGTGCAGGCGCCGGCACTGCAGGGCACCGGCCAGCTGCCGAAATTCGAGGAAGACCTGTTCAAGATCGGCCGCGAGAACGAAGCCGATTTGTACCTGATTCCCACCGCCGAGGTATCGCTGACCAACATCGTTGCCGGCGAGATTCTCGATGCCAAGCAGCTGCCGCTGAAGTTCGTCGCCCATACACCGTGCTTTCGCAGTGAGGCCGGTGCCTCGGGGCGAGATACCCGTGGGATGATCCGTCAACATCAGTTCGACAAGGTCGAAATGGTCCAGATCGTCGAACCGAGCCAGTCGTTCGAGGCGCTCGAAGGTCTTACTGCCAACGCCGAAAAGGTGCTGCAGTTGCTGGAGCTGCCGTACCGGGTGTTGGCCTTGTGCACTGGCGACATGGGCTTCAGCGCCACCAAAACCTATGACCTGGAAGTCTGGGTTCCAAGCCAGGACAAGTACCGCGAGATTTCGTCCTGCTCCAACTGCGGCGATTTCCAGGCCCGCCGCATGCAGGCGCGCTATCGCAACCCGGAAACGGGCAAACCTGAGTTGGTGCACACGCTCAACGGCTCGGGTCTGGCGGTCGGCCGCACCCTGGTAGCTGTGCTGGAAAACTACCAGCAGGCGGACGGCAGCATCCGCGTGCCGGACGTGCTCAAGCCCTACATGGCTGGTGTCGAAGTCATCGGTTGATTCCGTCCGCGGCGTGCTGTCGGTGTGGTCGAGCTGGCATCAAGGAATAATATTTGGTGTTCATCCAAAATCCTTGATTCTCGACAGGGGCCGTCTTCTGCCGTAGCGGTTGAGATGGCTCCACTCAATATTGTCTTCAGGACTCGCTCATGGATTTTCTGCCGCTTTTCCACAATTTGAAGGGCCGTACGGTACTGATCGTAGGCGGTGGCGAAGTTGCCTTGCGCAAAGCCCGTTTGCTATCCGAAGCCGGTGCAGTGCTGCGGGTGGTCGCGCCGGAGGTCGAAGCGCAGCTGAGCGAGCTGGTTGCCCAAGGCGATGGGCAGACGGTCATACGAGGCTATGCCTCCAGCGATCTCTCCGATTGCGTACTGGCCATCGCCGCGACTGATGACGAGCTTCTGAACGCGCAAGTGTCAAAGGATGCCAAAGCGCTTGGCATGCCCGTCAATGTGGTGGATTCCCCCAATCTCTGCACTGTGATTTTCCCGGCAATCGTCGATCGGTCACCACTGGTGATTGCAGTGTCCAGCGGTGGCGATGCGCCGGTGTTGGCGCGGTTGATGCGGGCTCGCATCGAGACCTGGGTTCCGGCTGCGTATGGCCAACTAGCCGACTTGGCGAAGCAATTTCGTGGGCGGATCAAAGCGCTGCTACCAAACGTTCAGCAGCGGCGGGTGTTCTGGGAAGAGGTCTTCCAAGGCAATATTGCCGAACGGGCACTGTCAGGGCAGATGCACGAGGCTGAGCGGCTACTGGAAGAAAAGCTCTCCGGTGCCTCATCGAAAAACCTGGGCGAGGTGTATCTGGTCGGTGCTGGACCAGGCGACCCGGACCTTTTGACATTTCGCGCCTTGCGTCTGATGCAGCAGGCCGACGTCGTGCTCTACGATCGTTTGGTTGCTGGGGCGATCCTCGATCTATGCCGCCTCGATGCAGATCGAATCTATGTCGGTAAACAGCGAGCCGATCATGCGGTGCCCCAGGAGCAGATCAACCAATTGCTGGTGACCCTTGCCAAGCAGGGCAAGCGAGTGCTGCGCCTGAAAGGTGGCGACCCGTTCATTTTCGGGCGTGGCGGTGAGGAGATCGAAGAGCTCGCAGCTAACGGCGTCCCATTTCAGGTCGTTCCTGGGATCACAGCAGCCAGCGGCTGCGCGGCTTATGCCGGCATCCCGCTGACGCATCGTGATCATGCGCAATCGGTTCGTTTCGTCACCGGGCATTTGAAGGATGGAAGTTGCGATTTACCCTGGTCGGAGCTAGTGGCCTCAAGCCAGACCTTGGTGTTCTACATGGGGTTGGTTGGACTGCCGGTTATCTGCAAGCAGCTGATCGCCCATGGACGCAACGCAGACACACCCGCCGCGCTGATCCAACAGGGCACCACCTGCAACCAGAGAGTTTTTACCGGCACCTTGGCCAATTTGGCCGAACGAGTTGCGAACGAGCAGGTTCAGGCGCCAACCCTGATCATAGTGGGCGAAGTGGTGCGGCTTCGCGAGAAGCTTGCCTGGTTCGAAGGTACCAACGCCAAGGATCGATAGACGTGGTTGTCACACGCATTCACAGCAAGGTTGCTGCGAATGCGTCCATTGCCTTGCTATCAGTACGACCAAATCCCATTGCCAGACAACCGTTCACGATCATGCGCGCGATTCAGCTCAAGCTGCGGCCCCTTGGGTACGATGCCGTTGGCGTTGATATGCCGATGGCTCGCGTAGTAATGGCTTTTGATATGGGTGAAGTCGACAGTTTCCGCGATCCCTGGCCACTGATACAGCTCACGCAGCCAGTTCGACAGGTTCGGGTAGTCTTCAATCCGTCGTAGATTGCACTTGAAATGGCCGTGGTAGACAGCGTCGAAACGGACCATCGTAGTGAATAGCCGCCAGTCTGCTTCGGTTAGATATTCGCCGGTCAGATAGCGCCGCTGCGCGAGGCGCTGTTCAAGCCAATCCAGTTCGCCGAAAAGTTCGTCGAAGGCCGTTTCGTAAGCCTTCTGCGTGGTGGCGAAACCGGCACGGTAGACGCCATTGTTGACCTTCGGATAGATCCGTCCGTTCAGGCTATCGATCTCGGCCCGCAGCGGCTCGGGGTAGAGGTCCAGCGTGGAGCCGGTCAATCCGTCGAATGCGCTGTTGAAGATGCGAATCAGCTCGGCCGATTCGTTGTTTACGATGCGTTGCTGCTGTCGATCCCAGAGCAGCGGAACCGTTACACGGCCGGTGTAATTCTCATCATCGGCGGTGTAGCGCTGGTGCAAATACCGCAGGCCGTCCAGCGCATCACCACTGGATCCGGTGTGCTGATCGAACGTCCAGCCTCGCTCTGCCATCAGCCAGCTGACGACCGAAACGTCAATCAGCGAGTCGAGCTGTTTGAGCTTGCGATAGATCAGCGTGCGGTGCGCCCATGGGCAGGCGAGCGACACATAGAGGTGATAGCGGCCGGCTTCAGCCTTGACCGCCTGCTGACCTTCCGGGCCGGGTGAGCCGTCCGCGGTGATCCAGTCGCGTCGCTGGGCTTGCTCGCGCTGAAATTCGCCGTCACTGCTGTTTTCGTACCAGCGGTCCTGCCACTGTCCATCGACCAAGAGCCCCATGTTTGCCTCCTCACGCTTTTAAGTTAGGGGCAGTTTAAGAGGCAAGGTTCGATGGATAGGTTGCAATGTCGGGTCAAACCCATCACTCAGCTCGATTGATTGCGCTGCGCCCAGTAATGCTGCGCCTGCATGAACGCCGCTTCGCGCGGTTGACCGAGGCCCCGCAAGGCCAGCGCCATGGTTGCGACGATCGCCAGTTCGCCATAGGCATTCTCGCCGCCTTTCCAAACGTCCAACAGTTGCTGCGGATCAAGCTGCGCCGGTTTGACGTGACGCTGTGGTGAAAGCGCTGGCCAATCTTCGTCCCAGGTTTCGCCAGCGCTAGTGCCGTATAGATGTGCGATTCCGTCCGGGTTGACCTCAATCTCGCCACCTTCACCCTTGATGACGATGGCCGTGTCGCCGAGCAGGCGGCTGGCCTCGCGATGATTGGCCTGGTATCCGGGGTGAAAGATGCTTTGCAGGCCGCAACGTGCACCCAGAGGATTGAGGATGCGTGCCAGTGAGTGAATCGGCGAACGCAGCCCGAGAATGTTGCGCTGGTCGATCATCCGCTGCAAGCCGGGCATCCAGGCGCCGAGCGACATAAAGGCAAGGTTGGCGCTGTCTAGGGCTGCGGCGGCGGCAGTCCAATCCTCGCAACGGGTGATTCCAAGCAAATCCAGCTGTTGCTCGGTGTACATCCGCCCTGCCGTGTGGGCGCCACCACCATGCATCAAAATGCGGATGCCGTTCGCTGCCAAGCATTTCGCTGCAAGCAGATACCAAGGCAGGTGGCGTTTCTTGCCGGCATAGGTAGGCCAGTCGATATCCACGGCAATAGCCGGCGCGTGCAGGCGTTCACGGACGGCCTCGGTGAAGCCGGCGAGCTCTTCCGCGCTTTCTTCTTTGTGTCGCAGCAGCATCAAAAAGGCGCCGAGCTGCGTGTCTTCGACCTTGCCGTCGAGCAGCATGCCCATCGCTTCGCGAGCTTCCTCACGGGTCAGGTCGCGGGCGCCGCGCTTGCCTTTACCAAGGATGCGGATGAAGACGGCGAAAGGATGTTCGGCAGGGGTGACCAGGCTCATATGCAGTTGCTCGGTTTCGGCAGCCCCGCCAGCTTTGCGGCGAGCTTGGCAGGGGTGCCTTTGAATAGACGGTTCAGGTGCAAGCTGTTGCCCTTTTCCGGGCCGAGTTTCAGTGCTGTGTATTTGATCAGCGGGCGCGTCGCCGGCGAGAGCTGGAATTCACGGTAAAACTCGCGTAGCAACCGCAGGATCTCCCAGTGCTCGGCTTCCAGATTCACCCCCTCGGCCTGGGCTAGGGCTTCGGCGACGGGTTCGCTCCACTCGTCCAGATCGACCAGAAAACCTTCCTGATCGATGGCAATGCTCCCGCCATTTACGATCAATGTGCTCATAACCAGGAATTGGTCCGTGCATAGCGGCAGCACAGTTCGACGAAACCCGGATAGCTGACCAGTCGCAAGCGCTCAGGCAGATTGCCGAGGCCGCGCGCGGTGACGTCTTCTTCCAGTGCTAACAGCGCCACGCTGTCGGGCATCAACTCCAGCGCATGACGTTGGGCTGTGCCGCCCTGCAGGGCGTAGACGGCGTCGCCGCTTAGCAGTAGACCGTCATCGGACGCCAGGAGGCGCAGGCAACTGGCCAGGCGACTATCCGCAAAAGGGGAATGCGAAAGCAGATGTAAAGTGGCCATCAGAGGGTAATCACATGGTCGTAGCGGTTGATAAGGGTGCTCAGGCCGACGTCATCGAGCACCTCCACCGGCAGCGATAAGGCGGCCTCGTCCAGCCCGCGTTCGCTGAGGCTGCGTTTGGCTGCGAACAGCGAGTCGACACCAAACATCGGCAGCGCTTGCAGATTCGCTGTCAGGTCCTTCTGCTGCAGTTTTGCTGCGTGCTGCGCCGGGGCAAGCTGGAACACGCCATCATCGAGAAACAGTAGCCCCAAGGGCAGCTCGAAGGCGCCGCCGGCCAGCACGATATCCAGGGCCTCACGGGCCGTGGGACCGGACCAAGGCGAGTGCCGGCTAACAATTAACATCGAGCGCGCCATCAATGACCTCCAAAGCAGACCAGGCGATCAGCCTGCTGGGTGGCTTCGTGCAATTGGCCAAGACCCGACAGCTCCCAGCCTGCGGCAAGATTTGCCGCAGGACGTTTGTGCCGTTTAGCCTCTTGTTCATCCAGCACACCCCGGCGCAAACCAGCAGCGATACAGACGACACCGTCGAGCCGGTGAGTACCGATGAAACGAGCCCATTGCTCGCCAATATCGAGTTCGTCCTGTGCTGCCACCAGATTGGCTGAGGCGCTATGCACGCCGTCCTGGTAGAGAAATAGTCGGACGATCTCATGCCCGCCCGCAAGCACCGCCTCAGCGAAGCGCAACGCACGTCGCGAAGCAGGGGAATGGGCAGGTGAAAACAGGGCGATGGCGAATTTCATGAGACACCGTTGAATTACTGACCGACATGATACGCCAGCTTCCAAAACGAAAAAGCCCGCCGAAGCGGGCTGATTCATGCGGCAACTGTCAGTCGTCGCCACCCATGATGCCCATCAACTGCAGCAGGCTGATGAACAGGTTGTACAGTGAAACGTACAAGCCGATCGTGGCCATGATGTAGTTGCGCTCGCCACCGTGGATGATGGCGCTGGTCTGGAAGAGGATGCAGACCGAGGAGAACAGTACGAAGCCGGCGCTGATCGCCAGTTGCAGGCCGCTGATCTGGAAGAAGAAGCCCGCAACCATCGCACCCAGCAGGACGAAGAACCCGGCGGTGATAAAGCCGCTGAGAAAGCTCATGTCCTTACGGGTGATCAGCACAAAAGCCGACAGACCGAAGAACACCAGCGCGGTCATCGACAGCGCTGAGGCGATCAGCTCACCACCGTTGGCAGTGCCCAAGTACATGTTGAGGATCGGGCCGAGCGTATAGCCCATGAAGCCAGTCAGCGCGAAGGTGGAGAGCAAGCCCCAGGCCGAATTGCGCAGCTTGACCGTCAGGAAGAACAAGCCGTAGAAGCCGATCAGCACGACGAAAATGTTCGGGTAGGCCGCGTTGGCCTGCATGGCCATGTAGGCGACCAGAGCGCTGAAGCCCAGGGTGATGGCCAGAAGGCCGTAGGTATTGCGCAGAACGCGGCCGACTTCCTGTTGTTCAACCTGCGTGTGCGTAGATGCGTATTGTTGCTTGAGCATGGCGCCACTCCTGTAAATGTATTCAGCCAGAGGTGAATTGCTTCGGATCATAGCAGAGCTTTTGTTTCGGCCTCATAACAGAGTTTGACAGTGTGTTTCGTTCCGGTACTATTGCGCCCGCTCTCTAGCGGAGCAGTGGCAGAGCGGTTGAATACAGCGGTCGCGAAAACCGTCGAAGGGAAACTCTTACATGAGTTCCTATCTTCGGCTAAGCCTAGAAGCATGCCATGAGGTGAAGCAGTAGCAAATTTGGAGGGTTGGCAGAGCGGTTGAATGCACCGGTCTTGAAAACCGGCGAACGTTAATAGCGTTCCCAGGGTTCGAATCCCTGGCCCTCCACCAAATCGTAAGCAAAGGCCCCGAATTTCGGGGCCTTTGCTTTCTTGGCGCAAAAAGACCGCTGCTCGCCAACTGAGACGATCCCTTTGGCTTGGGGCTGAAGCAACCAGGTGTACGACAAACTGCACCGGCAAACAAAAACCTGACTGTGCTTATTGCCGTGCTGGCAACCTGCCTAGAATGATCGGTCCCACTTCCCGCTCGGGTCTGTCCATGTCTTCGCGCCGCTTTCCGTTGCTGCTCGTGGGCGCATTCCTCGCGCTCTATCTGATCTGGGGCTCCACCTACTTCGTGATCAAGGTTGGCGTGCAATCATGGCCGCCGATGCTGCTTGCCGGATTGCGATTCGTCATTGCTGGCAGCCTGATGTTCGCTTGGCTGCGCTGGCGCGGTGTACCTGTGCCGACAGCGAAGGAGTGGCGGTCGTGTGCCATCGTTGGCTTTCTGTTGCTCAGTTGCGGCAATGGCGGTGTGACTCTCGCCGAGCACCTTGGCGTGGCGTCGGCGGTGGCGGCGCTGGCCATCGCCACGGTTCCCCTGTTTGCACTGTTATTCGGACTGATCTGGAACCAGCGCACTACCGGGCTGGAGTGGGGCGGCATTTTGCTAGGGCTGATCGGGATCGGCCTGCTCAATCTCGGCCACAATCTGCAGGCGAGTCCGCTGGGCGCGGTACTGGTACTGCTCGCGGCGGCGAGTTGGGCCCTCGGTTCGATGTGGAGCCGGCATCTCAACCTGCCGGGTGGTGCCATGGCCAGCTCGGCGCAGATGCTGGCGGGTGGAGTGGTGTTGTTGTTTGGCAGCGCCGCAAGCGGTGAGCGCATGCAGCAGATGCCCGATCTCGCCGGCTGGTTTGCCCTCGCTTACCTGACGCTACTCGGCTCCATCGTTGCCTTCAGCGCCTACCTTTATCTGCTCAAGCATGTGCGGCCCGCTGCGGCGACCAGCTACGCCTACGTCAATCCGGTGGTTGCGGTGCTGCTGGGTATCACCTTCGCCGACGAGCGGATCGGTACGGTGGAATGGCTGGCGATGACGGTAATCGTCAGTGCGGTGGTGTTGATCGGGTTGCCGCAGTGGCGTAGACCGAAAGCGGCTGTTGCAGCGAAGCCTGTTTGATTGCGAATGCCGCGGTCGCATCGCAGTTGTATGATGAGTGCCGCTTTACCGAGATCGAAACCGTTCGCTTGTGGGTCATAACCCATTGAAAGGTACACGGCGGGTTGCTCCTGCCCGCACCGGGATGTCGCTGCTCCGGCGCAGTCATCTTCAATTTGCGTTTCATCACCTCAACAGGCGTACCGATGCCCGCTGCGAAAACACCTGCTGCCAACGACACCTTTTTCATTTTGTCGCTGGTGGTCTTCAACTTCATTTCCTTCATTTCCATTGGTATCCCGCTGGCGTCGCTGCCGGGTTATATCCATGAAAGCCTCGGCTTCAGTACCGCCATTGCGGGCATCGTGATCGGTGCGCAATACCTGACCACCTTGCTCTGCCGTCCCCTTGCCGGGCGGCTGGCGGATGAGCGTGGCGCGAAAAAAACTGTGCTGATCGGCATGGCGTCCGGCCTGGTTAGCGGCGTGTTGCTAGTGATCTCGGCCTTGCTGGAATCCTGGCCAATGGCGAGCATCAGCGTGATGCTGGCGAGCCGGTTGATTCTTGGCTTCACACAGAGTCTGATCGGTATTTCCGCAATCACCTGGGGCATTAGCCGTCTGGGACCGGAAAGCACTGCGCGGATGATTTCATGGAACGGCGTCGCCGCTTATGGCGGGGTCGGTATCGGCGCACCACTGGGAGTGTTCTTGGCCCAATCGCTGGGGTTGTGGAGCCTGGGTGTGGTGACCATGCTGTTGGCCGCAACCGGATTGGCGCTTGCCTGGCGCAGAGGCGATGCGCCGCTCAACCCCGGCGAACGCTTGCCGTTCGCCAAGGTGCTCTGGAAGGTGGCACCGCCTGGTGTCAGTCTGGCGCTGGCGACCATCGGTTACGGAACGCTGACCGCTTTTATCGCGCTGTATTACGACGCACGCGGCTGGGAAGGCGCGGCCTGGTGTCTGACTGCCTTCGCCTTTGCTTTTATCGGAACACGCCTGCTATTCCCTAACTTGATCAATCGGGTAGGCGGCTACTCGGTCGCGGTGATCTGTCTGGTGGTCGAAATTCTTGGACTGGTCATGCTCTGGCTCGCCGAGGCGCCGGGTATTGCGCTGGCCGGATCAGCCCTGACCGGGTGCGGGCTATCTTTGCTCTATCCAGCGCTGGGCGTCGGCGTGGTTTCCCGGGTAGGGGTCGCCAACCGCAGCTCGGGGCTCAGCGTCTTCGCCATGTTCTTCGATCTGGCGCTGGGGCTGTCCGGTGCAATCATGGGGGTGTTGGCCGTCTACATCGGTATGCAGAGCATCTTCCTCGGCGCAGCGCTGATGGCTGTCGCCAGCTTGACGATCGTTTGGATGCTACTGACGCGGGAACGCAAGGCGGAGGCTGGTTAGCGCGGCTCGATGGCGGGTGCCGTTGATTCGTCACTGGCTTGTGCACAACCCGATATCGAATGACGCGCGCCTGGCTAGCGCGGCGGCGCTTGGTCGGTAGTTGCGCGTGTCGCGGTCTAGCTTTTGCTTCCAGAATTCCAGCGGCTGCTTAACGCTGAGATCGGATTGCTTGACCAGCTTTTCCAGGGTTTTGCTGCTCATACGGCCTCCAAAAGCTCAATCGAGTGGTTGGTGGTCCTTCGGGTGGTCCTTGGAATGATTCGCGTCCTTGCGCCAGCCTTCGCGGCTTTCCATAGAGCTGAGATTGACTGGGGCGAGTTACAGCTTGTTGACAGTGTCGACATGATTCTGGAACCCGATGAACGGTCCGTCCGGTATTCAGTGGCGCGCTTCTTTGGTTCGCCATGAGACTGCAAACATATATATATGGCGTAAGCCTGATGGCAGTTGGTTTTGCCGTTTCGTTGCTATCGAAACGCAACTACTATGCAGCATGCTCTTCTTTTGATTGCAGTCGCTTCGCTTGTTGTTTCTTCAAATAACCGTTCATCGTCGATTGTAACTTTCGTCGAACTCTTACGAGCTTATTGCCCTCCGAGATAGTGAGGCGGTTGTAATGCAGTCGCCAATTCTTAAGCACCACCAAAGTAATTGGAGTGATCTCATGTCGAATGATAAGAGCGGAAATCCAGGTAACTTCGCAAATGATCGCGAAAAGGCTTCCGACGCTGGTCAGAAAGGCGGCCACAACAGCGGTGGTAATTTCGCTAACGACCCACAGCGCGCTTCCGAGGCTGGCAAAAAAGGTGGCGAGAACAGCGGCGGCAACTTTGCTAACGACCGTGAGCGCGCCTCTGAGGCGGGCCAGAAAGGTGGTCAGAATAGTGGAGGTAACTTCGCCAATGATCGCGAGAAGGCTTCCGAAGCCGGCAAGAAAGGCGGCCAAAACAGCCACGGCGGTGGCCGTAGCTCCTAATATTCAGTGCTATACCTGAAGTTAGGTAAAAAGCAGGGCCCGTGAAAGCGGGCCCTGTTTTTTTGTGGATAATTATAGTGACTGTCGGAGTGCTAACGATACGCCGCAGCCAACAAAGCCTATCCTTCTTGCGTTTCGGTTTAATAATTTCTGCTACATGTCGCCGATGATGACTGGCTCGAGAATTAATATAACGATTGCCATAACTTCATTGCTATTGAAATAACATGGCGCGCTTGCAGAGCCCGTCTCATATGAAAACTTTTGAGCGACCGGCTTACGAGTCGGTGAAATGCCGTTTCCCGATATTTGTGAACTCGCGGAGCGATGCGTGGCCGAAACAGATTGATACAACAACGCACGCAGGCATATGGCTCAGATTTTTCCGCGTTCGGCTGACATGTGGCTGCGTCTGGCCTTGTTCATCCTGTTTGGTGGGATGGTGGCGGTGTTTGTGTCGCTGGTCGTGCTGGATCGCTCGGATTACATCACGGGCAAAGGCTGGTTTATCCAGCAGCCGGTGCCGTTCTCGCACGAACATCACGCCGGCGCGCTGAAAATCGATTGTCGCTATTGCCATGACAGCGTCGAAGTCAGCTCTGTCGCCGGCCTACCACCGACCTATACCTGCATGAGTTGCCATTCGCAGATATGGACCGGAGCGGACATGCTCGCCCCGGTGCGTCAGAGCCTGGCGCAGGATGAGCCGCTGCGTTGGAATCGCGTCAGCGAGCTGCCGGACTACGTTTATTTCCATCACGACGTGCATGTGAATGCTGGCGTTGGCTGCGAGACCTGCCATGGCCAGGTCGACACCATGCCGCTGATGAGCCGAGCAGAGACGTTCACCATGAGCTGGTGCCTCGATTGTCATCAGGACCCGGCGCCACGGCTGCGTCCGCGAGACGCCGTGGTCGAGATGGGCTGGACCACCAAGCAAGATCGCCGCGAACTTGGCGAGCGCCTGATAGAGGAGAACCACATCGAGACGCAAAACCTGACTGACTGCTACATCTGCCACAGGTAACTCAATGGATCGCATCCCGCTCGACTACGCCGCAATCCGCCAACGCCTGGAAGGCCAGCACGGGCCGCTTTACTGGCGCAGCCTGGAGCAGCTGGCGGACGAGCCGGCATTCGCCGAATTCGTCGAAGCGGAGTTCCCGGGTATCGCGCCGGCCATGGACCGCCGTCGCTTTCTACAATTGATGGGCGCCTCGATGGCCATGGCCGGCCTCGCCGGTTGCGGGCAGGAACCTGAGCATGGCGTGCCCTATGTCATGCAACCGGAAAAGGTCATTCCCGGCGAGACGCGCTGGTATGCCACGGCGGTCCCTTTCGCCGGGTACGCGCAACCGGTATTGGGCCGTACCCATGTCGGTCGCCCGACCAAGCTTGAAGGCAATCCCGAGCACCCGGCGAGCAGGGGCGCCGCGACCGCTTTTACTCAGGCAGCGATTCTCCAGCTGTACGATCCCGATCGCTCCCAAGCGCCGCGATACCAAGGGCGCAGCACGACCTGGAGTGCCTTTCAGCGCATCGCGTTCGAACGCGCAGCCGAATGGGATGCCAACAACGGTCGCGGCCTGCATCTGCTGATGGGCGCGAACAGCTCGCCGACTCTGCAACGCCAGTTCACGGCGCTGCTAGAACGTTGGCCCGAGGCTCGGCTGTACCGCTTCGAGCCATGGGCCGGCGACGCTTATGCCGCCACCGAGCGCGCGACGGGCCAGGCGCTGGAAACGCATTACCGCTTCGAACGTGCCGAGTGGGTGCTGAGCTTCGAACACGACTGGCTGGGTGCAGGCCCGAAGGAGCTCCCGCAGGCCCGCGCCTGGAGCGAGCGCAAGCGACGTGCCGCGCGAGGCGAGGGTGAGGCGCGATTGTTCGTTGTCGAGTCGCTGTCGACCGTGACCGGGGCGAAGGCATCCGAGCGCAGACGCGTCGAGCCCATAGCGCTGCGAGATTACGTTCGGGCGCTGGCTGCGACGCTTGGCGAGGGTGAAGCGCCACCGCTGCCGGACGAGGCGCAACGCTGGATCGAAGCGCTTTCCCACGAGCTGCAGGCACGCCGCGGTCGCTGCCTGATCACTGTAGGCGAGTTCGCGCCGCTGGACGTTCAGGCCGCCGTGCATTGGCTCAATCAACGCCTGGGCAATCTGGGCCTGACCGTGGCATACACCCAGCCGGTGACCTGGCTCGACATAGGCGCGCAGCGATTGGCCGAGCTGCCTGAACTGGTGTCCGCGATCGATCGCGGCGAGGTCGAGACGCTGGTGATGCTCGACTGCAATCCGGTGCACACCGCGCCGGGCAACTTACGTTTCGATCAGGCGCTGCAGCAAGTGCCGCTGCGCATCCATGCCGGGCTCTATTACGACGAAACCGCCGCTCACAGTCACTGGCACCTGTCGTTGAGTCACGCGCTGGATGGCTGGTGCGATCAGCGCGCCGCGGACGGCAGCGTATGCCTGGCGCAACCGCTGGTCCAGACGTTCTATAGCAGCCACTCGCTGAGCGAGATTGTCGCGCTGCTTCAGGGCGAGCTGTCACCCGACGCCCACGCGCAGGTTCGGCAGACCTGGCAGCAACTGGACGACCCCGCCTGGCGCGAAGCGCTGGAGCTGGGCTTCATCCGCGACTCAGCTTACGAGCCGGTTGCCGTGACGATACAGTCGCCGCGGTGGGATCTACCAACGCCAGCAGGCGAGGGGCTGACAGCTGTGTTCCGCCCGGACCCCAGTGTATGGGATGGCCGTTTCGCCAATCTTGGCTGGCTGCAGGAATTGCCCAAGCCGATCAGTAAGCTGACCTGGGATAACGTCATCGGAATATCACCCGCGCTGAGTGAGCAGCGCGGCATCGCCAGTGGCGATCGGCTGCAGGTGACCGTTGACGGTGCGTACCTTGAAGGCCCCGCCTGGATAATGCCCGGCCAGGCCGACGATACCCTGAGCTTGTTTGGCGGTTATGGGCGTGAACGCGCCGGACGGGTCGGTGATGGCCTCGGTTACAACGTCGCGCCGCTACGCACAGCCGCCGAACCCTGGATGCGCCGCGGCGCGCAGCTGACCCGGCGCGAAGGCCAAGTGCAGCTGGCCTCGACCCAGCCGCACCATGTCTTGCACGGCAAGGAGCTGATTCGCAGCCTGCCGCGCGAAGAAGCCTATCGGGAAGTGCCACCGAAGCCTGAATTACCCACCCTGTATCCGCCACAAGACAAGGGTGATACCGCCTGGGGCATGGTCATCGATCTCGACCAATGCATCGGTTGCAATGCTTGCGTGGTGGCTTGTCAGTCGGAAAACAACATTCCCGTGGTGGGCAAGGAACAGGTCCAGATGGGCCGCGAGATGCACTGGCTGCGGGTCGATCATTACTACGGCGGCGATCCGCGCGAGCCCACGTCGGCGTTCCAGCCCGTGCCCTGCATGCACTGCGACCAGGCGCCATGCGAGGTCGGCTGCCCGGTGAACGCCACGGTACACGGCCCGGACGGGCTGAACGAGCAGATCTACAACCGCTGCATCGGCACCCGCACCTGCTCGTCCTACTGCCCGTACAAAGTGCGCCGCTTCAACTGGTACAACTTCACCGCCGATGATCCGCCAGCGCTACAAACGCAGCGCAACCCGAATGTCACCGTGCGTGGCCGCGGTGTGATGGAGAAGTGCACCTACTGCGTGCAGCGCATCAGCGAGGCGCGCATCAATGCACGAACAGAGAACCGTGAAATCGTCGATGGCGAGGTGAAGACGGCCTGTCAGCAGACCTGCCCGACCCAGGCGATCGTCTTCGGCAACCTGCGCGACCCGGATGCCGAGGTAAACGGCGAACGCCATACCAAGCGCCATTACGCCTTGCTGGAAGAACTCAACACCCGGCCAAAGACCACCTACCTCGGTCTGGTGGAAGAGCCGCCAGTCCTGCCTGGCCACGCAGCGCCGCTAAGTCCGGAATCCAAAGGGGGAAGCGATGGCTGACACGTCGCATTTCCTGCCTCGCGATATGCCCTTAGGCGACGTTTCGCAGCGGGTGCTGGATATCCCGACCAACTTCAATCAGTACCGACGCGCCTGGTGGATGCTGTTCGGCATCAGTTGCTTGCTGCTCGGGGTGTTCGTGGCTGCGGCGACGGTGGTGCTGTGGAACGGGGTCGGCGTGTGGGGCAACAATATTCCGGTCAATTGGGGCTTTGCCATCCTCAATTACATGTGGTGGCTGGGGATCGGCCACGCCGGTACCTTCATTTCCGCGCTGTTATTGCTACTCAACCGGCCGTGGCGCAACTCGCTGAACCGCCTCGCCGAGCTGATGACATTGATGGCGGTGGTCTGCGCCGGCATCTATCCGATCCTGCACCTGGGCCGCCCCTGGCTGTTCTTCTGGACCGCGCCGTACCCCAACACCATGGAGCTCTGGCCGCAGTTCAAAAGCCCCACCGCGTGGGACTTCTTTGCCGTGCTCGGCTATCTCGGCGTGTCGCTGCTGTTTCTCTACGTGGGTTCGATTCCTGATTTCGCCTCGGCCCGCGACCGTGCGACCAAGCGGCACTATCAAGTCTTCTACGGCCTGCTCGCCCTCGGCTGGCGGGGCGCTGCCTCGCACTGGGGACACTGGCGCCGGTGCTATCGCTTCATTGCGTTGCTCGCGGTGCCGTTGGTGTTTTCGGTATCGAGCGGTTATTCCTTCCTGCTCGATCTGGCCCCCGAGACCGGTTGGCATTCCACTGTGTTTCCGCCTTATTTCGTGGCAGGCGCGGTGTTTTCCGGCTTCGCCATGGTGATCGTCATTGCGCTCGGGCTGCGGCGCTTCTTTGGCTGGCGGTTGCTGATTACCGACGAGCATCTGAACAAGCTTGGTTTGCTGCTGCTGGCCAGCGCCTGGATGACCAGTTACGGCTACTTCAGCGAGCCGTTCATTGCGTTTTATTCCGGCAAGGAGCACGAGATTCTCGTCACCCTGAACCGCATGTTCGGGCCCACCGCCTGGAGCTTCTGGCTGGCGATCTTCTTCAATCTGGTCGTGGTGCAGGCGCTCTGGTGGCCGGCGGTGCGACGCAACGGCAAGGCCATGCTGGCGATTGCCGTTGGTGTGCTGGTGGGCATGTGGTGCGAGCGCTACATGCTGATCGTTCAGCCGCCAACGCGCGACTTTCTGGTGTCGAGCTGGCAGGGCTACAGCCCGTCGTTCTGGGATTGGGCGTTGTTTGTCGGCACCTTTGGCCTGTTTCTCGTGCCGTTCTCGCTGTTCATGCGCTTTCTACCGATGATCTCGACATTCGAAGTCAAGGAAGTGCTGCATCGCTACCGGGGTGGCTCCGATGACTGAGCGCTATTACGGCCTGCTTGCCGATTACGCCCACCCCGAGGCCCTGCTCGAAGCCACCCGGGCCGCGCGCGACATGGGCTATCGGCGGCTGGAAGCCTACAGCCCTTTCCCAGTGGAGGGATTGGAGGAGCTGTTGGGGCACCGCAACAACAGCGTTTACGGGTTCGGCGTCGTCGGTGCATTGGTGGGGGCCGCCCTCGGTCTGGGCATGCAGGTCTATGCCAATCTCAGTTACCCATTGGAGATTGGAGGGCGGCCGCTGATCGCGCTGCAATCGTTCAGCATCGTCACCTTTCTGCTGATGATTGGCAGCGCCGCGCTGTTTGCCGTGTTCGGCCTGTTATGGCGGTGTCGGCTGCCGTTGCTATGGCATCCGTTGCACGAAGTCGAGGCCTTCGGTCGCGCCACCGATGATCGCTTTCTTCTGTGCATCCGCGCGGACGACCCGTTGTACGAGCGCACGGGAACGGCGCTGTGGCTGGCCGAGCGGGCGGTGTCGGTCAGCGAGGTGCCAGCATGAGGCATTGGCTGACGGTTACAGCGCTGTTCGTGTTGCTTGTCGGGTGCGATGACATGGCTCGCCAGCCTCGCGCCAAAGCCCAGGAGGCCAGCGTTTTCTTCCCTGACGGCAAGGTCAATCAGGTACCCCCGGCCGGCACGGTGGCGCGCGGCGATCTGGCCAGGGATGCGCTGTTGGCCGAGCGCCCTGCAATGAGCATGGCGTTGTTGCAACGCGGTGAGGAGCGTTACCAGATTTATTGCTCGCCCTGTCACGGGTTGGCTGGCGACGGCAATGGCACGGTGGTCAGCCGTGGTTTTCCGCGCCCGCCGGATTTCGTCGAACCACGGCTGGTCGGCGCGCCGGATCGACACTTCATGGACGTGATCGCTCATGGCTATGGGCAGATGTACAGCTACGCGGCCCGTGTGGCGCCGGCTGATCGCTGGGCCATCGTTGGTTATATCCGCGCGCTGCAATTGAGCCGCCGCGCCGAACTGAGCACGTTGCCGGAAAGCGACCAGAGCACGCTGGAGGCGCTGCCATGAACGCACGCAGGTTGGCGTTGGCGGCGCTGGCGCTGGGTCTGCCCGGACTGCTGCTATGCCTGATATTTGCGACCCGTGAAGCTGTTGCGGCCAGCCTCGCCAGCTTGCTCGGATTGGCTGGCGTGCCGCTGGGTGGCTTGTGTCTTGGGCTCAGCCTGGCGCTGGTGAGCGGCAGTGCCCGCGACCAGTTATGGCCCTGGGCAGTCGCCAGCGGGCGCGCGCTGCCGATGCTCGCGCTGATGGCATTGCCCGTGCTGCTCGGCGCTGGCGCGCTGTATGACTGGGCCGCGACCGAGGAGGGCGGCTTTCGTGGTTTGTGGCTCGCCTGGCCGAGCTTTGCTGCACGCGGTGTGCTCTATCTGCTGCTGTGGATGGCATTGGCGCGCTGGGTATTGCCGACCAGCGTTGCGCGGCCGGCGGCGTCCGGACTCGGGCTGATTGCGCTGGTGCTGAGCATTTCGCTGGCGGCAATCGACTGGGCGATGTCACTTGATCCGCATTTCAAATCCAGCCTGTATGGGCTGATCTGGTTCGCCCGGCTGCTGCTCAGCGGTATCGCTTTCAGCTGTCTGTTGGCGCTGGCTGCTGGGGCCGGCAGACCCGGCGTACTGCGCGGGATGCTCGCGGCTGCGGTACTCGCCTGGTTCTATCTGCATTTCATGCAATACCTGGTGATCTGGTACGGCAATCTCCCTGAGGAAATACGCTGGTATCAGCACCGTGGCGAGGGTGGCTGGTTGTGGCTGACCTGGCTGCTCGCGGCCGGGCAGACGCTGGTTTTCGTCGCGCTGCTTTGGCCCGTTTCCCAACGCCCGCGGCTGCTTGCCGGTTTGGCCGTGGCGACGTTATTGCTGGGCCTGGCGGAAGGCGTCTGGCTGAGCCTGCCGGGCCTGACGGACATTCAACCATTACTGCAGGGCTTGGCATTGGTCTGCGCCTGGCTGGCCGGGGGCGGGTTGTTGGCGCTGGCGCTGTTGCCGAGGAGGGGCCCATGAGCGTGCCGGTAGATCCGCAATCGAAGGAAGACGGATTCGAGCATCACGACGCCAACGTCAAGGGACTGGTCATCGTTGGTCTCAGTATTGTTGCCGTGCTGTTCCTGTCTGGCGTGGTCGTTGCCGGCCTGTTGTGGTGGTACAACCAGCAGCCGGTAGAGCCCACGACGGCGCTGGAACGACAGGTGCAAACGCCTCCCGAACCGCGTCTGGAGAACGATCCACGGGCCAGCGGCAATGCGGTGCGGGCGGCGGCGCGCGAACAATTGGAACGTTACGGCTGGGTTGATCGTGAGGCGGGGTTGGCGCACATCCCGATTGGCCGCGGCATGGCGTTGCTGGCCGAACGCGGCTGGCCCTCGCGCGCTGAGCCCGGCTCAAGCGAGACGGCAGGCGAGGCGGCCGGACCAAGGCAGGAACAGGCCAAGGGGAGGGCGCGCCGTGAGTGAATTGGTCAGGTGTTTGCGCGGTTCATTCGAGGGTCCGGAGGCGATGGGTTATCACCCATACTACGGTCGGGGCAGGGCTTGTCGGATTCCTTGTGTGCGAGGCGCTCGCGCTCGTGCTGTTCGTGGGATGGGTGTCAACCCATCGAATAAACCTCGGTGCTATGGCCTGGGTCGATGTTTCGCCTTTCTCTTTGCTGTGTTGTTGCTCGTTGGCCCCGCCTACGCCGAGGCGCCGTTCGATCCGTTCGCCTCCGCCGGCATCGAGCAAAAGCCCGGCGCCCAGGTGCCGCTGGATCTGCGCTTCAAGAACGATCAAGGCAAGCTCGTTTCCCTTGGCGAACTGATCGAGCAGCGCCCGGTAATTCTCGCGCCGGTCTACTACCGGTGCCCGAACGTCTGCGGCGCCCAGCTGGCCAGTCTGTTCAACTTGCTCACGGCGTTGTCGTTCGAGGTGGGCAAGGATTACGAGGTGATCGCCTTCAGCTTCGACCCGCGCGAAACTCCCGCCGATGCCCAGGCCGAGCGCGCCAAGCTGCGCGAGCGCTGGCCGCAACTGGCGGACTCGCCGCACGTACACTTCCTGACGGACAGCGCGCCCATCGAACAGGCGAGCCGCAGGATGGGTGATAACCCATCAAACCCAGGCGCCGAAACACCCAGCTCGCCGCAATCCTCCGGCGTTGCGCTGGCCGAGGCCATCGGCTTTCGCTACCGCTGGGACCCGGACATTCAGGAATACGCCCACGCCTCGGCCATCGCGACTCTGAGCCCGGCCGGCAAGCTGGTGCGCTGGCTGTACGGGCTCGGTTACCAGCCGGACGACATGCGCCTGGCCCTGACCGATGCCGGTGAAGGGCGCATCGGCTCTTTGGGCGATCAACTATTGCTGCTCTGCTATCACTACAACCCACGCACCGGCGGCTACGACAATCTGGTGATCGGCGCGCTGCAGGTCGGCGGCATCGGCACCACGCTGGCGCTGGGCGGGTTCATCGGCATTACCCTCTGGCGCGAGCGGCGCAAACGGGGGGCGGCGCATGAATGAGGAATTCGTGCGCTTCTGGCCGCAGACCGCTTCCAGCTACGCCGGAAATGTCGACTGGCTGATCTTCGCCTTCACCGTAATGATGATGTTCTTCGTCGTGCCGGTATTCGTCCTGCTGACGTTGTATGCCTTTCGCTACCGCAAGGGCACTAAAGTGCCGCGCGATCACCGTCCGCGCGGCAGCATGAAGATCGAGATGACCTGGATCGCCATTCCCTTCGTCGGCGCCATGGTGATCTATCTGATCTCCGCCAAGCTTTATTACGAGGTCCGCACACCGCCGCCCGATGCGATGGAAATCCAGGTGGTAGGCAAACAGTGGATGTGGAAATTCCAGCACCCCGGCGGCCAACGCGAGATCAACACGCTGCACGTGCCGGTGGGGCGTCCGGTGAAGCTCAACATGATTTCCCAAGACGTGATCCACAGCCTCTACTTCCCGGCGCTGCGGGTGAAGCAGGACCTGCTGCCGGGGCGCTATACCCAGCTCTGGTTCGAGGCCAACAAGACCGGCCGTTTCGACGCTTATTGCGCCGAGTACTGCGGTACCGACCATTCGCACATGCTGGCCAGCTTGATCATCCAGCCGGCGCAGGAATACGAAGCCTGGCTGGAGCAGGCCGGCCGCTCGGAAAGCCTGGCCGAGCAGGGCGACGCACTTTTTCGCCAGTTCGGTTGCAGCGGGTGCCACGGCGAGGCGAGTGTCGCCCATGCGCCGAATCTGGCGGGTCTCTACGGGCGCCGCGTGGCGCTGCAGAACGGCCAGTCGATCGTTGCCGATGACGGTTATATCCGCGACAGCATCTTGCTGCCGAACAAACATGTGGTGGCCGGCTTCGAGCCCATCATGCCGAGCTTCGACAACGTCCTGGACGAGGAAGCGGTGTTGCGCCTGACCGCCTATATCAAGTCCCTCGGTCGTGCCGGGGACGGAGGGCAGGATGAACCCGAACAGCCTTGAGACGCCCCGGCACAGGAGATCGCCCCATTGAGCCAGAAGAACCCCGCCGCCAATCAGCGCCCCAGCTACCTCGCGGACGAGCACGGGCTGCGCACCTGGTTCATGACCACCGATCACAAGCGCATCGGCATCATGTTCATGATCGCGGTGACCGCGTTTTTCTTTCTTGGCGGGCTGGCGGCCAGTGCGATCCGCATCGAGCTGATCACGCCGGAAGGCGATCTGCTCACCGCTGATGGCTACAACCGCGCATTCACCCTACACGGTGTGATCATGGTCTGGTTCTTTCTAATTCCCTCGATCCCCTCGGTGTTCGGCAACTTTCTGATCCCGATCATGATCGGCGCCAAGGACATGGCGTTTCCCAAGCTCAACCTGTTCAGTTGGTATTTGCTGGTCGGCGGCGGGCTGTTCACGATTTTCTCGCTGCTGGCCGGCGGCGTTGACACCGGCTGGACCTTTTACACGCCGCTGTCGACCATGTTCAGCAATGGTCACGTGGTGGCGGTAATCGTTGGCGTGTTCATCACCGGCTTTTCGTCGATCATCACCGGGCTCAACATCATCGTCACCGTGCATACCCTGCGCGCGCCGGGGATGACCTGGTTCCGTTTGCCGCTGTTCGTATGGTCGCTGTACGCGACCTCGGTAATCCTTGTGCTGGCGACGCCGGTGCTCGCGATCACGCTGCTTCTGGTCGCGGCCGAGCATCTGTTCCACATCGGCGTGTTCGACCCGGCGCTGGGTGGCGATCCCTTACTGTTCCAGCATCTGTTCTGGTTCTACAGCCACCCGGCGGTGTACATCATGATTCTGCCGGCCATGGGTGTGATGAGCGAGCTGGTCACCGCGGCGGCGCACAAGCGCATCTTCGGCTACAAGTTCGTCGCCTATTCGAGCCTGGCCATCGCGGTGATCGGCTTCATGGTCTGGGGCCATCACATGTTCGTCGCCGGCCAGTCGATGTATGCCAGCATGGTTTTTTCGCTGCTTAGCTTTCTGGTAGCGATACCGTCTGCGATCAAGGTCTACAACTGGACCGCGACGCTCTACAAAAGCAACCTCACCATCAACGCACCCTTTCTTTACGCAGTGACCTTTATCGGGTTGTTCGTAGTGGGCGGGGTGACCGGGCTGTTCCTCGCGCTGCTCGCAGCCGACGTGCATGTGCACGACACCTACTTCGTGGTGGCGCACTTCCACTACATCATGGTCGGCGCGGCAGTGGCGGGGTTCTTCGGCGCCTTGCATTTCTGGTGGCCGAAGATGACCGGGCGGATGTACTCGCAGCTGTGGGGCAAGATCGCTGCAGTGATGATCTTCTTCGGTTTCAACCTGACCTTTTTTCCGCAATTCCTGCTCGGCTACCTGGGCATGCCGCGGCGCTATCACAGCTATGGCGAGGACTTTCAGTTCCTTCACGTTATGTCCTCGGCTGGCTCCGCAATACTGGCGGTGGCCTACATACTGCCGTTCTTCTACCTGCTCTGGTCGCTGCGTTACGGTCCTATTGCCGATGACGACCCCTGGGAGGCGGCCGGTCTGGAATGGCGCACCTCCTCGCCACCACCCACGCACAATTTCACCGAAATACCCATCGTCGACTTCGAAGCTTACGAGTATCCGCCAGAGGCCACTCATGGACGTTCGTGAGGACTACCTCGCCGAACACTTCCAGACCGCCGCGCAGCAGCGCGAAGCGACTTATCTCGGCATGTGGCTGTTTCTCGCGACCGAAGTGATGATGTTCGGCGTGCTGTTTCTGGTGATCTGCTATTACCGGCTGGCTCACCCGCAAGCGGTGGCCGAGGCGGTCGGCCACCTGCACTTTCTGCTCGCTGGATTCAATAGCGCGCTGCTACTGACCGGCAGCCTGTGCATGAGCCTCATGGTGCGTGCCTCGCGTCGCCACTACTACGGCCAGATGCAGTTGTGGCTGCTTATCTCGGCGTTATTGGGGCTGGGATTTCTCGGTCTGAAGGGCTTCGAATACGCCTGGGAATTTCGCGAGGGCCTGCTGCCCGGTTCGCCCAACGAGTCTCCGTTGCGTGAAGCGGCATCGCGCCTGTACATGAACATCTACCTGTTCTCCACCGGCCTGCACGCCGTGCACGTGCTGATCGCCGTGACGCTGGCGCTGGGTATGGCGGTTCGCATTCACTTCGGCCATATGAAACTGCCCGAACGCGCCATCACCCTGGAAATGGTCGGGCTCTACTGGCACTTGGTAGACGTCATCTGGATCTTCCTTTATCCCGCCCTGTACCTGTTGGGGAGGCCAGTATGAGCTTGCGCACGTTGTTGCTGACCTACCTCGGCCTGCTCGCCTTGCTCAGCGCCAACGTGTTGCTGGCGCTGTGGTTGCCCGCCTGGTCGAACTGGGCATTGCTCGGCGCGGCGGGGCAGGCGGGGCTGGTGATCGTCGGCTTCATGCAGCTCGGTCAGCATTCGTCGCTGGTGCGCTTTTTCGCGCTGGGTGCGGGGTTCTGGTTGCTGTTGCTGTTCAGCTTGTCGTTGGCGGATCTGCTGACGCGAGGCGCCGGTTAGGCGCGTGGACTTTTGACCACAACCAACCCCGAGACCAGCTTCCTATCTCAAGGATCTCTTCACACCGGTAGCAGACTGGCCCCGGCCAACCGAGCCATCAACCACTGCATCCCCAGGCCACCTGCGACCAATAGCAACACGCCAAGGACCAACACCGCACGCGGCCAAGGGCCTTCCAAGATGTAAACCGGATGTTGGGTGCGGCCGAAAACCATCCTGCCGATGACCCGCAGGTAATAGAACAGCGACAGGGCAGTATTGATCACGGCCAGAATCGCCAGCCAGGTGTAGCCGCCATCGATGGCGGCGCGGAACAGCAGGAGTTTGCCGAAAAATCCAACCAGCGGCGGAATACCTGTCAGCGACAGCAGCGCGAGGATCAATACCAGGGCGGCCATAGGGGCTTCGCGAGTCAGACCACCGTAATCATCAAGGGCGGTACGGCCGCGCAGATGCACGATAACGGCAAAGGCGGCGAGGTTGGCGATGGCGTATGTGGCGAGAAAGATCAATAGCGACGGCATGGCGTCTGGGCTGGCGCCGAGCACCGTCACGGCCATCAACGCGTAACCGGACTGAGCGACCGCAGACCAGCCGAGCAGTCGGCGCACATCGCTTTGCCAGAGCGCGGCGAGGTTGCCCAGAGTCATGGTGGCGGCAGCGAGTAGCGCAACCAGCAGCGGCGTGTCGAATTCCTCCGGCAGCAGCGAGACGAAACGGGCCAAGGCCATGGCCGCGCCAATTTTCGGGACCACCGTAAGCAACGCTGCGGCTGGCGCGGGTGAGCCCTGGGCTACGTCCGGCATCCAGGCATGGGCCGGGAAGGCGGCCAGCTTGAACGTCAGTCCGAGGACGATGCAGCCGGCGCCGACCGCTAGCGCCAGAGAATCGTGGTCCAGCGCCAGGCTGACAGCGATCTGCTGATAGCCGGTTTCGCCGGTGATACCGAACAGCAACACCACGCCGATGCACAGCAGGCTGTTCGTCAGCGCCCCTACCAGAAAATATTTCATGCCGGCTTCCAGCGCCGGTGCCCAGCGACGATGAAAAGCCGCCAGCGGATAGCTCGCTACGGAAGACAACAGCATGCCCACCACCAGCTGCATGCTGTCGCTGGCCGAGGCAAGCATGATCACACCGAGCAGGGCGAACAGCAGCAGCGCGTAGAACTCGCCATGGCGAGGGTCGCTCTGCAACCACGCCGGGCAGAGCGGCACCACCGCCGCGCCGGCCACGAGCACGATCAGCTTGGTGGCGATGGTCAGGTCGTCGAGCGCCCACACGCCGGAGAACGTCAGGCGCGGCGTGCCGCCCCACTGGCGCATGCACAGAGCGATGGCTATGACGATTACCAGCAGCGCGACGCCGGCCATCCACGCCAGCTGGCGCTGCGGAACGAACGAAGAACCAAGGATGATGATCACGGCGCCGAGCAGCAGCGCGATTTCGGGTAGCAGGTCCGCGACCGGCATCAGCGCGCTCCAACCAGCAGGGATGCCGAGGCCTCGATCATCTGCAGCAGGAAGTGTGGCGCCACACCGACGATCACGAAGGCCAGCGCCAACCCGCCGAGCACCAGCCCTTCGGTGGTCTTGAGATCGACGAAACCGCTCCATTGCTGCGGCAACTCACCGAAGAACAGCTGCTGCAGCAATTGCAGGAACAGCGCAGCGGTAATCAGAATGCCGAAAATGCCGATCACTGCCAGCCACGGATAGACCGCGAAGGTGCCGGCGAAAATGTGGAATTCCGCGACGAAGCCGGCCAGCCCCGGCAAGCCGAGGCTGGCAAAGGCGGCCAATACGGCAAAGGCGGTCAGTAGCGGCGCGCGCTTGGCCAGGCCTCCGTACCGGGCCATCTCGTAGTCGCCGGTGCGCTGCCAGAACGAGCCGCAGATAAGAAACAGGCTGCCGGTGATCAGCCCATGAGCCACCATTTCCACCGTCGCGCCGACCAGCGCGAGTTGTCGCGCAGCCTCATTGCCACCAAGCAGCGCGCCGGCCACCGCGATGCCGAGCACCGTGTAACCCATGTGATTGATCGAGGTGTAAGCGATGCGCCGCTTGAGATTGCCCTGGCCCAGGGCGACGCTCGCACCGTAGAGGATCGATATCACCGCGACCACTGCAATCACCCAGGCGTATTCGGCAAAGGTTTCGCGCATCATCGAGAACGGGATGCGGATCATGCCAAACGTGCCCATCTTCAGCAGCACTCCGGCGAGCACCGCCGAGGCCGGCCCCGGCGCATCCACGTGTGCCTGTGGTAGCCAGGTATGCACCGGCACCAGCGGTGTCTTGATACCCAGCCCAATCATCAGGCCGAGCAGAATCAGCCCGGCGGGCAGGCCGGAGCCCACCAGTGGCTGCTCAGCAATCAGCACGCGCATGTCGAAGGTATGCGGCTCTACCGCCAGGAACAGCCCGATGAAGGCCAGCAACATCACCAGCGAGCCGCAAAAGGTATAGATGAAGAACTTCAGCGCTGCAGCTTGCGGCTGGCCGTGGCCCCAGCGGCCGATGAGGAAGAACATACCCACCAGCGACAGATCGAAAAACACATAGAACAGCAGCAAATCCAGCGACAGAAACACGCCGAGCGACACGCCCTGCAGAAACAGCAGCCAGGCGTAGTACTGCCGCGCATGGTTCTTCGTATCCACGGGGTAAGCGATGCTGGCGACAAACACCAGCGCACTCATGCTCGCCACCGCCAAGGCGATGCCGTCCACGCCGAGTCGCCAGGCCATACCGAGACTGGGCACCCAGGGTACTTCCTCGATTTGCTGGAACAGCGGCCCGGTCGTATCGAAGCGCAGCCAGGCGATAACCAGGCAGAGCACGGACAACGCCCCAACCACAATCGCGAACCCACGCGCGGCGAAATCGCTCAAGCGAGGCGTGACGGCGAGCACGAGGGCGCCCAGCAGAGGCAGGCCCAGAGCTGCGGTAAGAATCAAAGTAGTGCTCCTGTACCGAGAATGATCAGGATCGCCGCCAGACCCACGGCGACGCCGGTGTAGTAGTGATGCATCTGGCCGGACTGCAAGCGGCGCGCCTGTCCGGCCAGCCAGGCGGAAGCCGTTGCGCTGCCTCGACTGATGCCGTCGAACAGGGTTTCGCCCTGCTGGCTGCTGCGTGCCGCAAGCCAGGCCGTAGCGCTCGCGCTGCCACGCACAACGGCATCGATGACGGCATGATCGAAGCGCGACAGGCGATGAGCCATGCGTGGATAACCAGCGATGGCGCGTGGAACAGCGTCGATCACGCGGTCATCGAAGCGTGCCAATGCCCGGCTGACACATCGCAAGCCGCTGACGCCGCGTTCGGCCAGCAGGGGCAGACCCAACCAGTCGCTGGCAGTGACGAAGCGAGGATTGTCGGCGTCGTGGTTGGCCCAGCTGCGTTGCACCGCCAGCGTGCCAAGGACGATGCCGGCGAGCACCAGTCCGAGCGACATCAGCAATTCCCTGCGCGTGCCGGCCGGTAAGTCGATGCTGAGCAAACGCTCCAGTTGCCCGGCCATGCCCGGCCACCACAGCAGCGCCGTCATCAGCGACACGCCCGCCAGCGAATACAGCGCCAGGGCTTCGGGCGCCGTATGCCCCGGCGTCTCGCTGCGGTTATTGCCGACCTGCGGCCCGCGGCCGAAGGCTAACAGCTGGAAGCGCGTCGCATAGAGCGCGCTGAGCCCGCCTGCGATGGCGGCGATGACTGCCAGCCAGGCGAACTGATGACCGGCGGCGCTGATGATTTTTTCCTTGCTCCAGCCACCGCCGAGCGGCGGCATCCCAGCCAGCGCCAGACTCGCCGCCAGCGTTGCCAGGGCGATACCCGGCAGTTGCCGGCCGAGACGCATCGCACCCAGGGAATAGCTGCCGGTATGGTGTTCAGCGATGCCCGCCGCAAGAAACAGCACACCTTTCATGAATGCATGGACGACGAAATGCAGCAGCGCCACACCCGGATAACCGGCGCCAACCGCGAGCCACATCAGCCCGTAGTGCGCGGAGGTGGACGCGGCCAGAAGCTTTTTCGCATGGCCCTGCAGGCTGGCAACCAGACCGCCGGCCAATGCGGTCGCCAACCCCAGGGTAATGGCCAGTGGAGCGAACCAACTGACGCCGGCCAGGGTGGGATGCAGCCGGACGATCAGATAAACCCCCGCTGCCACCATTGTCGCGGCATGCAACAGCGCCGAAACCGGTGTAGGGCCGGACATGGCGGCGAACAGCCAGGGCGAGAACGGTAGCTGCGCGGACTTCGCCGCAGTCGCCAGGACAATACCGGCAGCGAACACCTGCAGATTGGCGCCGTCCAGCTGGCCGAGCCCGTCATAGGCGAACGAACCCGTGCCGGCATAGGCTGCGGCGGCTGCGATATACAGGCCGAGGTCGCCGAAACGGGTTACCAGAAATGCCCAGGCGGCGTCGCGCGAGGTCTTGCGCTGGTGCCATTGATGGCCGATCAGTGCCCAGGAAAGCGCGCCAACCAGTTCCCAGGCGATCAACAGGGTGAGCAAGTCGTCGGCCAGTACCAGCAGCTCCATGGCGCCGACAAAGGCCAGTAGCAGTGCAATGAGCCTGGCCAGTGCGGTGCCTGCGCTGGAGCCCGCCTCATGAAAGGCGCTGTACAGCACGATGGGCGCGGCTACCAGCGGTACTACAAGGGCGAATGTCGCGCTGGCGGTCGAAAGGTTGGCCGACAGCACAATGTGCGAGCTCCAGCGGTATGTGGCTTGCCAGTCACCGAGTACCGCCAGCAACGCGAGGACGCCGGTAGCCAACGTGAGCGCTGCTCCGAACCAACCGAGTAACGCCGGCTGGCTACGACGACCTAGGCCGTAGAGCAGCGGTGCGGCCAGCAGCGGCAATAGCGCGACGAGCCAGAGCATCAGTTTTTCAGCCCGTCGAGTGCTTCGGTGGTATCGGCCTGTTTGGCGCGATATACCGCGACTACCAGGGCAAAGCCCATGGCCATTTCAATCGCCATCACCGCCATCACGATGATGGTCAGCAACTGTCCTTCGGGCACGCCGGCGCTGCTAAACGCCCAGAAGGCGACCGTGGCGAGCATCGTGCCGTTGAGGATCAGTTCCAGACCCATCATCAGCATGACGAACGATTGCTGCGAGAGCGCGCCATAAACGCCCAGGCCAATCAACGCGGCGGCCAGCAACAGCAGGGGGGGCAGGGTCATCGTCTCGCCTCCGTTCAGTGATGGTGGTGATCGTTGCTCTGGTCGCCGTCGTCCTCAGGCGGTTTGCCGGCCGGGTCGCCGCCCGGCATCAACCCAGGCGGCATCGAGCCTTCGGTGGATGCGCCGTAGCGGCCACGGTGGCTGGACAGCACGACCACACCGATCATGGTGGCGAGCAGCACCAGCCCGGCGGACTCGAATACCAGCATCGAGGGACCGAGCATTTCCTTGCCCAGCGAACTGACGGGCTCAAGATCGGCAGCCGCCGGGCGGTCGGGGAAGTCGGCAAACAGCGCAACGGCTGCAAGTACTGCGAAGGTCACCAGGCCAGCAGCCTTGGCGATGCGTGGTTGATGCACCATGTTCATGGGGTTGAGTCCGGCAGGGTTCATCATGAACATGACCATGAACAGCGCCATCACCATCATTTCCACAGCCATCATGAACCACAGCGCCACGCCCAGATATTCCGCCGAGAGCAACAGCATGATTGCGCCGACCGCGATGAATGACAGCAGTAGCAGAAAGGAGGCGCGCACCATTGAATCGGTGCGGAAAACCCGCCAGCCGCTGTAAACCGCGATGGCCGCAAGGATGAAAAAACTCAGGTCGACAAACATCAGCGCAGCGCCTCCAGTCCGGCCCAGACCAGATCGACGAACGCCAGCGGCAGAAACAGCAGCCACGCCAGTGTCACCAGCCGCTCGGGAGCGACGCGCGCCAACAGATGTCCCAGCCAGAGCAGCACGGTGAGCACCAGCGCGCTTTTGAGCAACAACCACACCGGCCCAGGCAGCCACGGCCCGAGCCAGCCGCCGAGGAACGTCGTCGCGGCCACTGCGCTGAAGGCCACCAGCATCGCTGCCCGGGCGAATGTCCAGACCAGCCGCGAGCGGCCGGAAATTTCCGCCTCGGTACCACCGGCCAGATCGGCCGAATCGGCGAAATTCAGCGGACCCCAAAAGCTCACGCCGAGCCCGACTATCAGGAACAAGGGCAGGCCCAGCGGCTGACGGATGACGTTCCACAGTTCGCGCTGCGACTCGATCACCGCAGACATTTGCAACGACTCGGCGGGCAGCGCGACGCCGATCAGCACGAACATGCTGATCAGTATGTAAGACAGCCCCAGCGCCACGTAACGGTAGGCGCCAATCAGCGGCAGCAGCGCATTGGCCGACCAGCCATGGAGAAATATCACCACCGTGGCCAGCGCCTCCACCGAGCCCCAGAGCACGATGCCGGTGGATAGATCGCTGGGAATCAGGCTCGCCGACCAGGGCACCACCGCCAGCCCTGCGGCCGCCAGCCCGAGGTAAAGCGCAGGGGCCAGGCGCCAGTTGAGGGTGTCGGGTTTCTCCGTGGTGTTGCGCTGTTGCAGCCAGAGCCAGGCGACTTGTTGCAGGGGCGCAGGCAGCGGATTCCCCAACTTGTGTCCGCTGACAGCCGCCGCGATAGCGCCATCGATAACCTTCAGCAGATACACGCCCAGTCCCAGCGTGAGCAGTACCGTCAGTAGGGGCAGCAGTAATTGCGAGACGATCATGCGGCCCCCTTGTCTACGGTGCGGTGCAGGACTTGTGCATCGGTGTAAAGAGACAGTGCAGGCAAATCGAGGCTGGCGATCACCGCCATGGCTTCGCCCCATTCCAGACCGGGCAACAGATCGGTGAGCACGCTACTCATGTCCATCGGCTGGCTTTCACGGCTGAGCGTGCCGAGCGGGGTTTCGGTCTGATCGAGGGAGGTGTGCAGGTCCTGCCGCTGGGCGTCGGTCGCGAGGGCCAGGGCCTGTTCGGTTTCATCCAGCCACTGCAGCAGCCGCGCCGGATAGTCGCCGTATTGTTGCGTCTTCACGTCGAAGCCGAGTTGGCGGTAATGCGGGTCCCGCTCGCGCGCATCATGCTTGAGGCCGGCGGCGCGTGCGGCCGGTCCGCCCAGGCTGCGCGCCTGTTCGCGATCCAGCACGCCCAGCTTCGCCGGCATCGCGTGTAGTAGACCACTACGGTGCAGGCGTTTGCGCAGCTGCGGCAGCCGATCGCCCGCTTGCAATGTCTGCGCTTCACCCAGGGTCCGTAGCGCCAGGGCATGCAGGCCGGCGAGATTGAACAGCTGCGCCAGGCGTCTCAGATGGTGCCGAGCCCTTTCGATTTCCAGCGCGGCGATTGGCACCGGCCCGTCCAACGCCTGAAAAAACAGCGGCGAGACGCTAACCGGGTAGGGCTTGGCCTTGATCATGGCCATCTGGATCACGTCGCCCTGCAGGGTTAGTTCCAGCACCAGCCCCGCCGGCAGCAGCGGGAAGAAGGGCCCAAGATTAAACGACAGCGAATCGAGCATCAGCCCGTCGCGGATGTCATTCATCATCGCCATGGCCATCGGCCGGCCGTAGGGCACGCCTCCCATCATGCCGCTACCGCCCTGGCCGTGGTCGCCCAGCCCCTGCCAGGGACTCGGCGGCTGGTCGGGCAGCAGTTTGGGCGAGGCGGGAGTGTTGCCGTTGAGCAATCCCTGGTGGGCGTCGGTCAGCACCTCGGGCAACGCATCCAGGCGCTCGACCCTAATGGCATGCTGCAACTCTATCAACGGGTCGGCGGCGAACCAGACGCTAGCCGCTGGGTGCGGCAATTGCTCATGCAGCCGCCGCAGCGCCTGCTGATGTTCGGGCGGGATACCGCCAGCCACCAGCAGGACGCTGGCGTGGCGCGGGCTATCGACCAGTGCGATCCCCGGCGTGAGCATCAGCTTTTCGCGGATGCCCTCGCCATGCATACCCTGGACGATAAATACCGGCGTTGTCCGTGCTGCTAGCCGCTGCAACAAGTTCATTGCCACCGGAACACCCCCTCGCGCCAGGCATAGACGATCCCTACCGAGAGAATGGCCAGGAACATGCCCATCTCTATCATTGCTTTCATGCCCTCGGCGACGTAGACCACGGCCCAGGGGTACATGAACATCATTTCCATCTCGAAGGCGATCAACAGCAGGGTCATCGGGTAATAACGGATGTGGTAGCGGCTCCAGGCGTGTGCGGCGGGCTCGCCACCGCCAAGAAAAGGCGCGCGCTGCGGCCAGCCGGCTCGCCCCGATGGCGGTCGCCATTGTGCGGCCAGGCCAATAGCGACGCTGATCAGGAAAATAACCAGCAATGTGAACAGTTCCATCGGCTTCCTCCGGACCGGACTGTTGAGCGAGCTCGGTCTTGATCTGGATTGTTCCGCCCGATGCACAAAATGACCGGCCTTTGTAGTGGCCAATCACCCGGTCGGTTCTGTTGAGCCGCTGAGTCGGGGGCCCGTGTGGCCTGCGGCTTGGCAGGAAAACAGGTAACTAAAGGTTACGACCGAGGCCATTTTCTTAAGGTTCACGTCGGTTTATTACAATTCTGTCAGGTTGGCAGCGCTGCCCGATCACAGCGCGCAACCCGTAGGGCCGGGTCTGTTTTTGCGCGATGCTGCGTTTCTCGTCGCTTATTTTGGAATGACCAAACCTCGCTCCTCGTGCCTTGCCTCGCGCAAGAACATGCTCCGGCGCGGCCGCGAACGAAACGGGAACAGACCCTAGTGCCTTGCACGACGAATGGCAAAAGAGCATCAAAGACGGGTGCGGTCCCAATAGTTGAGTCGATACCGCGGACGCGGCACTGCCTACATGGCTGCGATCCGCGCCAATGCAGACCGGTTGAGGGGGAATTTTTGCCAAGCATCTGGATGGTTCTCGGCCTGGCGTTGCTTCCAGCGCTGGGCAATTTCACCGGCGGTGTTCTTGCCGAGTGTTTTCATGTTTCCCGGCGGCAACTCAACAGAGCGCTGCATGCGGCGGCAGGGGTAGTGTTGGCGGTGGTCGCGGTCGAATTGATGCCCGAAGCGCTGGCGCGAATTCCGGTCTGGGCCGTCGCCCTCGGCTTTGGTTTGGGCGGCGTCGCCTATGTATTGATCGAGGCTTTGGTGGATCGACTGCAGCGCGGCGAAGGCGCGCCAGGCAGCGGCGCGAAAAGCATGTGGATGATCTTTATCGCCGTCTCGATGGACCTGTTCAGTGATGGGCTGATGATCGGCGCCGGCTCCAGCGTGTCGCTCGGCATGGCGATCACCTTGGCCTGCGGTCAGGTCATGGCGGATGTTCCGGAAGGCTACGCGACCATCGCCAACATGAAGGCCAATGGCGTTTCACGATCGCGTCGGCTATGGCTGTCGGCGTCCTTTGCCGTGCCGGTGGTGGTCGCTGCTGTGGCTGCGTACTACCTGCTGCGTGGCCAGGACGATCTTTATCAGATGGGCGCGCTGGCTTTCACCGCAGGGCTACTTACCGTCGCCGCTGTCGAGGACATGCTTTCCGAGGCCCATGACAGCGCCGATGACAGCCGCACTTCGGTGCTGGCTTTCGTTGGCGGCTTCGTACTGTTCACTTTGGTATCGGCCGGGCTGGGCAGTTGATCGACGGTACCTGCGGCTGTTTATCGCAGCTCGATATAGGAGGTTGATATGGCCGAGGCCAACCAGCATGAGCGATGTCTGGAACAGGTAATCGATGGCGTCATCGAGCTGGGCGATGACCAGCAACAGGTGTCGGTCAGCGATATCCAGGACAAGATCGGTCAGCGCAGCTTTGGCCCGTTTCTGTTCGTACCGGCGATCATCGAGATCAGCCCCATAGGCGGAATTCCTGGTGTGCCGACGATGCTGGCGCTGATCGTCGCGCTATTTGCCGTACAGATGCTGTTCGGCCGCGAGCACTTCTGGATTCCCGCGTTTCTCGGCAACCGCTCGGTCCGCGGCGAAAAGCTCGAGAAGGGCCTGAACAAGATACGACCGGTGGTGCGCTGGCTCGACAAGGTCGTACGCGCTCGCATGAGCTGGGCCACGCGCAAAACCTTTTTACGGGTGATTGCCGCGCTTTGCCTGTTGTTAGCGACTTCGGTACCGCCGCTGGAGTTGCTTCCGTTCGCCAGTACGGCGCCGTTCTCGGCGATTTGCCTGTTTGGTCTGGGCATAACCGCCAAGGATGGATTGTTCGTCGTGCTGGGGTTGATCGTTTCCGTTGGTGCCTTCGTTCTTGCGGGCATGGGCTTGATCGGTGGCTGAGCGACGCCGCGCATGGCGGAGATGGCAGATAAGGTTTCCACTGCGCGCCATATCTGCCTCGTATGCAGTCAACCTCCGGCGCGTTTCATGCAGGCCAGGTGACGATCATTGACTCGGTTGGCGAACCACGCCGTGGTCAGATTGCGGGTGATCTTCGGACTTTCCAGGCGGATGCCCGGCAGCACTGCACGCGGCAGAGATTTACCCGCACGCTTCTCGGCAAGCGCGAAGACGCGCTCGTAAAGCCGTGTTTTCTCGAAGCCGTGGGTATCGCCGCGCTCAAGCGCATTGCGAATCGCGGTTTCGCTCATGTCCAGTTTGCTTGCCAGCGAGCGAACCGCACGCTCGGTCTGACCGGCCTTGCTGCTGCCGTGGATGATCAGATCGCCATCGAGCGCCAGCTCGATGCCGCTGGCGCGGCTGACCGCATTCTGGAATGCGGCGTTGCGGCTGGCATACCAGCCGGCGTTGAAGTCGGCGAAGCGGTACAGCGGCTGGCTGTAGCTGGCGGGGTAGTCGAGTAGGTGAGCGATGCCGAAATACATGCCGCCACGGCGAGTGAACACCTCGTCGCGGATGGTACCCTTGCGTGCGTAGGGATAGTCACGTGCGCGGTCTTCGGCAAACGCGATACTGACCTGCATCGGCCCACCGGTCTTGACCGGGTTGAGCATGCCGAACAGCTGTTTGCCGAGCGGCATGATTCCAAGAAAATCATCGAAAATTGCGCTTAGCTGTTCTTCGGTACGCACCGCGGCGAGCCGCTCACTGTACGTCTTGCCGTTGGGCGACTGGACGTCCAGCGCAGCGTTGACCACGAAGCGCGGAATATGCAGCCGGGCGGCCCGGCGATGGATTTCCTCGCGGGCAATCTTCGCCAGGCCTGGGACCGGTGGCGTCGCCTGGAAAGTGGACTCCTGCACGGTGACGGCCAGGACCGAACAGATATTTTCGCTGTTCGGCGAGATATCCAATGAATCGAACGCGGCATAGATATCCGTCGCCCAGCCTTGGCGGTTCGGGATGTTGCTGGGGATGAGCCGGACGATCTTCGCCCGAACCTCATCCGGCCGAGGCGCAGGCACGTCCGGCTGCTGAGTGCCGCAGCCGGCCAGGCTCAGCAGCAGGGCGCCGCCGATACTGGCGGCGGCGCGGCGGGCAAGCGGCGAAGCATTGGCCCGCTGCGGCGATGCTGCCGGCGAGGCGTTGCGGGTCGTTGAATGTCGCTGAAATATATGAAAAATCATGCCGTCCCGATCGTCGTGTACTGTGGGGCTTCGACCATCAAACAGACGAAGCTGCTGCGCAGTCTGCGCGAAAGCCTGACGGCAATCAAAAGCGGGGCCGCTACCGGAAACTCGCACGACGTGTGTTGTCCGAACCCAGACGAGCCCTCCCGTGCGCTGTGCTAGTTGGCGCCACGTCTCAATCGAGCACCCATACATGAGTGAACAGCATTTCGACCTTCGGCGCCTTGAGCGCTACGACAGCACCACATCCGAGTACATGCTTGCGATCATCACCGATGAGGACCACGCCTCGCAGGTGGAGCAGGAAGACGGCCGGATAGCCTGGCAATCGACTCTGCGCCACGACCGTCTGCATCGACAGGCGGACCCGCAAACCGGCCGGCCTCGATACCGCTTCGAGGACATACCGGAGGACGAAGGGGGCGAGTTTCAATTGATCAGTCTGATTGCCGAAGGCGGGCGAGGGGCCGAGTTTTCCGAGCTGGTGATGTTCGGCAAACGCCTGGTGACCTTCGACGATCGAACCGGGCTGGTCTGCGAAGTCCGTGGGCAGAATCAACTGGTGCCGCGAAATATCCTTATGACCGGCAGCGGTGACGAGCAATTCAAAGGCTTCAAAAGCGAATGGGCGACGCTCTGGAACGATCAACTCGTCATCGGAAGTCACGGCAAGAAGCCGGCCGAGGAGTGGGTGAAAATGCTCGATCGCAACTATGGCGTGCGCAGCGTCAACTGGGCCGATCGCTATCAGCGCATCCGTGACGCGCTCGGCATTGGCCCCGACGGGTACGTCATCCATGAAGCGGCGGAATGGCATCCGTATCGCCGAGAATGGCTGTTCTTTCCCCGCAAAATTTCCACTACGCCGTTCGACCTGACGGTCGATGAACGCGAGCGCGGCGCCAACGTGCTGATCATCGCCAATGAAGACTTCAGCGAGATCCGCACCCTGCAGGTCGGGGAGCGGATTCCCGAGCGCGGCATTTCTTCGTTCAAGATCCTGCCGGGACACCCTGACGAGTGCATCGGGCTCAAAAGCGTGGAGATCGGCGATCGCACCGAAAGCTACCTGTTCTGCTTCAACCTCGACGGTGAAGTTTTGCAGGACGACATCTTCATCGGCGATTACAAGTGCGAGGGGCTGGAGATTCTCTGACGCCGGCCCGCCGGGTAAGAGCGCTCGCGGCACTCTGGCTATTCGAAGCGGTCAACTGGTGGGCCTGTTGTTCAACCTGAAATAGCAGTCGGACTGTATGGTCCGCGCAGTCACGGAGGTCCCATGCGTCTTGTTTATCTTGCGCCAGCGATACTTGGCTTGTTCCTGGTGGGTTGTGGTGCCGACGAACCCGAAGATGTCGATCCGCCGCCTGCGACGGCTGTACAACCGCAGGCACCCGTAGCACCGCCCGCGATGCCGCCTGCCAGCAGCGATACCAGCGGTGACACCGCGATCGACGAAGAGATGAGCGACGGTAACAGCCCACCGACCGATGAGATGCGCGATCAGCAAACCGACGGTTCCTCTGGCGAGGCTAATGCGCCAGCGACCGGCACTACCAACCAGTAATTGATTGACGGTAGCGGGCGAGCTCGCGTTCCCCGCTACCGGCCCGCTTTATCGCGGTCTCACTGCTCGGTTGGCTTGCCGCTGAACGCGGTGATCGGCTTGTCGACTTCCTTGTCCAGTTCGCCGGCGAACGTCTTGAGTCCCTCGATAATTGGCATCAACGCCGCCCACAGGTCGTCGTCGTGCAGCATCTTGTAGGCGCCGGTCACTCCCGGCGCTTCGTCGTGCTTGCCGTCGGGCTTGTAGCCGCTAACGGCACCGAACGCAGATTGGAAGGCGAACACCACCTTGTAGAACTGCGCCGGCTCGATGCGCGACAACGCCATGCCGAGTATCGACAAGTTCTGGATCGCATTGAGCGAGCCGTCCTTACTAAGCCCGTCTACCAGTACCTTGAGGATGCGGTCGTTGGCGCCGACCATGTCATTGGCCAGGCGCAACACACCGCGCTGGTGCAGGGTTTCAAGAAGCGTATCCAGCTCCTCCCGAGCGGTGGGGCCGATGGGGGTCGGCTTGACGTCATAGTTGATACGTTCAGCCATTAGAATCTCTCCGGGTGCGGGGCTCTGCCGGGCGGCGCGACATAATCATCCTGGTACCATTTGACCTCGACCGGCACGCCATCGTTGGGGGTGCGATCGCCGTAGCGGAAGCTGTTGCGTGGCAGCGGGTTTTCGCCTTTGCGAAGCACTTCGATCTTGACGGCGGTTTCCTTGTAGGCGGGCGTATTCACGTCGGGGTCGTGGTGCTCGCCGGTGAGCAGATTGACGCCCGGCTTGCCCTGGTGGATCGGCAGAAACAGCGTCTTGCCAGCGACCCGATCGGTCACCAGCGCGCGCACCTCGACCGAGCCGCGACGCGAACTGATTTTCAGCCAGGTGCCGTCCTCGATGCCGCGCTCGCTCGCCAGCTCCGGGCTGACTTCGACGAACCAGTTGGGCGCCTGCGACCAGATGCGCGGGCCGCGGCCGGTCTGGTTGGTGCCCTGGAACTGCTCCAGCATCCGTCCGTTGTCCAGCATGATGTCGAACTCGCTGTCCGCCGATTCGGCCGGAGCCTTCCATTCCAACGGGAAGAGCACGGCCTTGCCATCGTCGGTGTGAAAGCGGTCGGTATATAGCAGAGGGGTGTCGCTGCCGTCGGTCTGCATCGGCCAATGCAATGATTGCCAGCCTTCCAGCCGTTCGTAGCTCACACCCTGGAACATCGTGGCGATGCCGGCGACTTCATCCATGATCTGCGAGGGATGGGTGTAACCCCAGTCGTGCCCCATGCGTGCGGCCAGGTCCGTGAGGATGCGCCAATCCGGGCGGCTGTTGCCCAGCGGCGGCAGTACTTGGTAGAAGCGTTGAATGCGCCGCTCGGTGTTGGTGAAAGTGCCTTCCTTTTCCACTGAGGGGGAGGCCGGCAGCACCACGTCGGCGAACTCCGCGGTGCGGCTCATGAAAATATCCTGCACCACCATGAAATCCAGACTTTCGAAGCCGCTGTGCACGTTCTTGGTATCCGCGTCGGAGAAAGCAGTTTCCTCGCCGATGATGTACATCGCCTTGACCGAACCTTCATCGGCCCCTTGGACCATGGTGAAATTGTCGTTGCCTTTCTCCAGCGACAGTCGCTCGGGTGGTACGCCCCAAGCTTTGGCCCACTTATCGCGGTTCTTCTCTTCGGTGACCTTTTCGTAGCCCGGATACATATTCTTCAGACAGCCAAAGTCGCTGGCGCCCTGCACGTTGTTGTGGCCGCGCATGGGGTAACCGCCGGTGCCCGGTTTGCCGTAGTTGCCGGTGACCAGCAGCAGGTTGGACAGCGCTGTGCTGGTATCCGAGCCGTGGCTGTGCTGAGTGATGCCCATGGCCCAGAGCAGGCACACGGTCTTGGCCTGGCCGATCATCTCGGCCGCTTCGATCAGTTGTTCCTTGGCGATCCCGGTGACCTCGGCGGCGAAGTCCATGGTGAAGGGTTCTAGGGATTTCTTATATTCCTCGACCTGGTTGACCTTGCCGCCGAGGAAATCGAGGTCGGCGTAACCGTGCTCGAACATATAGCGCGACAGCGCCGAGGCCCAGACCATGTCGGTGCTCGAATTGGGCCGCAGATGCAGATCGGCGCGCTCGGCCATCTCGTGTTTGCGCGGGTCGAACACCACCCACTTTTGCCCGCGGTGCTTCTTTTGCGCCTTGAGCTTCGAGGCGATCACGGGGTGGTTCTCGGACAGGTTGCTACCGACGATCACGATCAGCTCGGCTTTTTCCATATCTTCAATGGTGCCCGAATCGCCGCCGTAGCCGACCGTGCGGAACAGGCCCTTGGTCGCCGGGTTCTGGCAGTAGCGCGAGGAGTTATCGACGCTATTGGTGCCGATGACCGCACGGGCGATCTTCTGCGTCAGGTACGCCTCTTCGTTGCTCGCCTTGCTCGAGCCGATGAAACCGATGGCGTCCGGCCCATGGATATCGCGTATCTGCAACAGCCGGTGCGTGATCAGATCTAGCGCCTCGTCCCAACTGGCTTCGCGGAATTTGCCGTTCTCGCGGATCAGCGGGGTAGTCAGGCGTTTCGGATCATTGACGAAGTCCCAGGCGAACTTGCCCTTGATGCAGGTGGAGATGCCGTTGGCTGGCGCGTCCACCACCGGCTGCACCTTGAGGATGTGCCGATCACGGGTCCACATCTCGAACGAGCAGCCGACCCCGCAATAGGTACACACGGTCTTGGTGCGCTTGATCTCCGGCTGACGCCAATGCATATCCATCTTTGAAATGGCAGTGATCGGCGGGGCGCCGATGGTCCGCTCCAGCTTCTTGACCATGTCGATCATTGGCCGTTTGATGTCCTGCGGCAGGGCGGTGAATGGCCCGGCGTCGGGCTGCATGGTCTTTTCCAGCAGCGCGTTGCAAGGGCAGACGGTGACGCAGTGACCGCAGCTCACACAGCTCGAATCGTCGATGGGCTTGCCGCCATCCCAGAGCACGCGCGGGTGATCCATAGTGAAGTCTATCGACAGCGTCTCGTTGACTTCGACGTTCTGACAGGCCTCGACGCAACGACCACAGAGGATGCACTGGTCCGGGTCGTAGGTGTAGAAGGGGTTGGAGTGGTCCTTCTCGTAGGGTTTGCGCTGAAACTGGTAGCGCTGGATGGGCATGTGCATGTCAGCAAAGGTGTTATGCAGCGTGCAGTCACCGGTGTTGTGCTCGCATAGGGTGCAATACAACTCGTGCTTGGCCAGCAGGCGATCCATGCCTTCCTCGCGCGCATCGCGGGCCAGCTCGACCTGGCTGGTGACGGTCAGCCCCTCCTGAGCCGTGAGCGTGCAGCCGCGCACCAGTTCGCCGTCGACCTGTACCCAGCAGACATCACACGTTTGCGGAGAACCCAAGGCGCGGTGGTAACAGACGTGAGGCAGATTGATGTCGTGCTTGGCCAGGAAATCGATAAGCGGGGTATCGGCGTCACCCGAGAGGGATTCGCCGTCGAAGTGGATCGTGCAGTGGGTCATCAGGCCTCCGTGAGTTTTTATGGTCAGGCTTCGGCAGCAGCGGGTGTCGATTTCCTGGCGTGGGATGGCTATAAAAGGTGACTGGCTGTCGATGCGATCGTTCACGATTACCAGGCAATCCGCGACGAGAGGACCTGGGCGGAAATCGATGCCTGCGTTTGCCGTCGATGCCGCGTTGCGCAGCGGTCCCAGGGGATATTTCGGCTAATCTGAGTTCTCTTTTGGTAATCCGCGAAAGGCCCTTAATGCATCAGCCAAACCTTACAGACCGGCATGCGCTAGCAGGTTCCAGTTTCTGGCGGGACGCGGCGCTGCCCTTTATCGAGGCGCGTACGGTCGCGGATGGACGCCGCGTCTGCTACGCCCGGCACAGCCACGAAACCTTTTCGGTGGGGCTGATCGACAGCGGCTCCAGCACCTATATCAACGGTCGCCATCATTGCCGTATCGATGCCGGGACGCTGGTGCTGATGAACCCGGGCGATGTTCATGCCTGCAACCCGATCGAGGACCAACCCTGGGCGTATCGCATGCTCTACGTCGATGCTGGTTGGCTCGCCGGGCTGCAGGACGAACTGGGGCAGGGTGGTTCTGGCTTTCGTTGTTTTGCGCCGATTCTGACGCATGATCCGCTGTTACAGGCAAGCTTCAGGCGCTTCCACACGGTGCTGACTGACGAGCACGCCGAGCAATTGCACAAGCACAGCGTGGCCGTTGAGTTTTTCAGCGCCATGCATCGGCGGCTGGAATTGGCGACGGCGGGTTCGGTAAACGATCCAAAGCTGAAGCGCGCCGCAGAATTCATCGCCGACAACTACCAGCGTTCGCTCAAGCTGGAGGAGATCAGCTGCACCGCTGGCGTCTCGCCGTCCAGCTTGATCCGGTCGTTCAAGAAGTACTACGGAATGACTCCGCACGCTTACCTGACCAACCGCCGGGTGCAAGCCGCCCGTGCCGAATTACGGCGCGGCATGCCGATTGCCGAAGTAGCGCTGGCGGCCGGCTTTGCGGATCAGGCGCATCTGCAACGCGCCTTCAAGCAGTTGCTGGCGGCGACGCCCGGTCACTATCGCGGTCAGCGTCGCGCCTAAGTCAGCAATAGGTACACCGCGCAAGCAATTAACAGCGCCGCCATCACACGATTGAACAGTCGCATCCGTGAAGCTTCGTTCAGGTATTGATGCAGGAACGCGCCCGCATAGGCCCAGCAGGCAAGCGAGGCGTAGCAAACCACGAAATAGATCGCCGCGAAGCGCCATACCGAAGGCCCGTCACCGGCGGCAGCGAACAATCCCATGCCGGCGATCGAGGCCAGCCAGGCTTTTGGGTTCAGCCACTGCATCATTGCGCCGTAGAGCATCGTCGGTTGCGCGGCAGGTTTGTTCGTATTCAGCCTGCCGTCGTCGCTCGCCAGCCGATAGGCCATGTACAGAAGGAAAGCGACGCCTGCGAGGCGGATGGTGTCGGTCAGCCAAGGCCATCGCCCCAGCAGTTCGCTGAGCCCGAGACCGATCAGCAGTAACAGCAAGGTAAAGCCGGTGGTCGCCCCGCTGACATGGCGCATGGCCGCGCGCAGGCCGAACTGAGCGCCAGCGCTCAGGGCGACAATATTGACCGGGCCGGGCGAGATGGAAGAGGCCAGCGCAAACGCGGCCATGGAAAGGAATAGGCTCATCGGAACTCCTAGTTTCACGCTGGGATGACAGCGCGAAGATAGGAGCCGGCGTTGTGCCGGTATTGAAGAAAATGCGCGCTGCGCCGTTTACCAGCGCAACAGACGCGGGCCGAGCAGGGCGCCGGCGGCGATGGGAATAAGCATGCCGAGCAGGTACCAGACGGCCCAGAAGGCGGCACTCATTTCCGGGCAATGCAGGCTGTAGGCAAGGGTCGCCATCGAGCCCGCCAGCGCTCCCCCTGCCGCGCCGGCCAACCGTAAGCGGGTAGGTGCAAGGCCCCGAATCGCCCAGAACACACAGACGAACGCCGGAATCGACAGCAGCGCGATATTCAGCGGACAACTCCGCCAGGTATCGCCGAATACCATTGCCCAGCGATTGCTCGCCGAAACGCTGAGCAACAGGCCCAGCGCCGCCAGCCATAGGGTTGCTACGGGTGCAGCGATCATCATCCAGCTGTTACCCACCGGCATACCTGGCCGGGCCAGGCGTGTGGTGACCAGCAAGGCACCACCCAGCAACGTTGCCGGGAACGCCAGCTTGGCCCAGAACACCGGCATCGAGGCGACCTCGGCGATGTCCGGGCGGATGCCAAAAAAGGCGAGTAGCACCAGCAACGCCAGCAACAGGCCGGCCACGATGGCCATGCCGAAACGTCGGACGACGATCCGTTGGTCCACTGGCGTTGCGTTGCTGGCGAGCATGTTGATCAGCTCGTCAGTGTTCATCGACTACCTCCAATCAGGGCGGCCAGCGCTTTCAATCCGCGGTGCACACCCACTTTGACTGCGGAAGTCGATAGTCCGGTGCGCTGGGCGGTTTCTTCCACCGAAAGTCCCTGCAATTTGACGTGAAGAATGGGCAGGCGTTGTTTGTCCGGCAATTGTTCCAGCAGCCGGGCCAGGTCACGCTGCGCCTGGTCGGCTCGATGATCTTCGTCGGCCAGCAGCTCAGCCTGATCGTCGAACGAATCGTTCAGCGCATCGTGTCGCGCATGGGCGCGGAAATGATCCATCAGCTTGTAGCGTGCGATTGCCTGCACCCAGACCGTCAGCGGTTGGTCGCGGCGGTAGGTGTGCAGTGCGTTGTGCACAGCCAGCAATGCTTCCTGCAGCAGATCTTCGACCTCGGCCGATTGCAGTCGGCGTCTGAGAAAGCTGCGCAGGTGCGCGCCTAGCAGCGTCAGGAATTGCCGGTAGGCCGACTCATCGCCGTCCAGCCCCTGCAGCAACAGCTGCTGCAGGCGGGCCTCGCGCGCCTTTAGCGCCTCATGGCTGGTAGTTCGTTGCATCGGTCGCTCTGGTTACACGCGGAAAAATATCGACCGCAGATCCCTGTCATCCAGCCAGCCGCACGGCCGTGGCGCGCCGCCACGGTAGAGCGAGTCGAGAAAAATCTCAAAAATATTTTTCCGTGCTGTAACCGTGCTATCGGGGTTGGCGAACTAGAGAACGAGCTGCCGGTAAAACCGCTGGCAGCAATACCGCATGGAGACATACCCACATGAACAATCTCGTCCTTGCCGCTGCAGCCGTTGCCTTAGCGTCCATTGCTGCCGGTGCCACCGCAGCGGAAAAGAATGAAGGTGCCATGGAGAAGTGCTACGGCGTCGCGCTCGCCGGTCAGAACGATTGCAAAGCCGGTGCCGGTACCAGCTGCGCCGGCACATCGAAGATGGACTACCAAGCCAACGCCTGGAAGAACGTCCCGGCCGGTACCTGCACCGAGATCAAGACGCCTGAAGGCATGGGCTCGTTGACCCCGATGGAATCCTGATCGAGCCGTGATGGAAGGTGCCGCATGAGCATGTCAGCTGAACTGGGCGCAGGCCTCGGACTCAAGCCCGAGCATTATGAGGCGGCGCACGACTGTGCGGCGTCAGGCCTGTGGTTCGAAGTGCACCCGGAGAACTACATGCTCGGCGGCGGCCCTCGTCTGGCCTGGCTGGAGGCCATTGGCGAACGCCACCCGCTTTCGCTGCATGGCGTATCGCTGTCACTGGCGGCTGACTGTCCGCCAGACGAGGACCATCTGCAACGATTCAAGACGCTGGTCGAGCGGGTTCGGCCGGTGCTGATTTCCGAACACCTCGCCTGGTCCGCCTGGCGCGGTCACTACCACCCCGACCTGCTGCCGTTTCCACGTACGAACGAAGCGTTGGCGCGCATCGTCGACAACGTCCAGCGTACTCAGGAGCTGCTCGGGCGACAGATCGCACTGGAGAACCCCAGCCACTACCTGCGCCTCGACGGGCATGAGTGGGACGAGATCGAATTTCTCGCTGAACTGGCACGCCGTAGCGGCTGCGGTTTGCTACTGGACGTCAACAACGTGCATGTCAGCGCTCATAACCTCGGCCTCGATGCGATTGCCTATATCGATCGCTTTCCGGCACAAGCCGTGCTCGAGATACATCTGGCCGGACACAGCCAAGACAGTTCGGCGCAGTCGGCACTGTTGATCGACTCGCACGACGCGCCGATCGCTGCCCCAGTCTGGGCCTTGTATGAACGGCTGATCGAGCGAATCGGGCCACGGCCTACCTTGATCGAGCGCGACGATCAGTTGCCAGCCTTCGCCGAGCTGCTGGTCGAGCGCGACCGCGCCCAGCGGGTGTTGGATCAGAGGAGGGCGGCATGAGCGTCTCGCTTGGCGAGTTTCAGGACGCCTTCGCCGGAGCGTTGCGCGGCATCGAAGCCACGCTTGCCAACCCGGCAGCCGAGTGGCTGGCGACGATCAGCGCCCAGCCCGGGTTTGCTGTGTACCGCAACACCGTGATGAAGGGTTGCGTGGATGCGCTGCGGGCTAACTTCCCGACGGTCGAGCGGCTGGTGGGCGCGGAGTGGATGGCCGCCGCCGCCGCGGTTTACGCCACGCAATGTCCTCCGACTCAGACGCAGCTGATCGACTACGGCGCCGGCTTTGCGGAATTTCTGCAGGGCTTCGAACCGGCTCGCGAATTGCCTTATCTAGCAGAAATCGCGCGCCTCGATCGCCTGTGGATTGCTGCGTTTGCCGCAGCGGAGCAATCCCGACTGGAGCTGCATGTGCTGAGCTCAATGGCGCCGACGCAGTTGGCCGAGCTGTGTCTACGGCCCTGTGCGACGGCGCGCTGGCACTGGTCCGCTTTGCCTGCCTTCACGCTCTGGCGGTGCAATCGTGAATGTGTCGATCTGCCCGATCCTTTGCTCTGGCAGGGCGAGGGCGTATTGCTCTTCCGGCAGCAAAACCGGGTCGCCTGGCAGCCGCTGAGCCGTGGTGGCTGCGTCTTTCTCAACGCCTGCGCGGATGGCCGAACGCTTGCCGACGCCTCGACGTTGGCAAGCGAAGCTGAGCCCGGACTGGATTTCAATGACCTGCTGATGCGCCTGTTCGCCGCCGGGGTCTTTACCACCGATTGAGGCATACGCCCTGGAGCACTATTCATGGAAACGTTACACACCTCTCCATCCGCCCCGAAATCGTGCTGGTTGCAGCTTTGCAATCGACCCGCCGCATGGCTCCAGCTCCACATCAGTGACTCCATGCTGAGCCTGGTGGCGCGTCTGGCCATCGCTGCGGTGTTCTTCTATTCCGGGCGAACCAAGGTCAGCGGGTTTCTCACTATCAAGCCCAGCACCTTCAGCCTGTTCGAGACCGAGTACGCATTGCCGTTGCTGTCGCCTCATCTGGCGGCGCATCTGGCCACCTATGCGGAGCATCTATTCCCGCTTTTGCTGGTGCTCGGGCTGCTGGCGCGGCTATCGGCCCTGGCGTTGCTGGGAATGACGTTGGTCATCCAGCTCTTCGTATATCCCGATGCCTGGTCGACGCACTTGAGCTGGATCGGCCTGATGCTGATTGTCATCGGCCGCGGCGCCGGGTGCTGGTCGGCTGACCGAATGTTAGGGATTCGCTGAAAAGCAGCGCCAACACAAAGCGCCATCGGAACGGGGTAAAACTTGGCGCACTCGGCGCAGTCCAAGCCCTGTCTCCAATCCGGGAGCCGCCGCGCGGCATTGCTGCGCATCGACCAACAGGAAACCCGATGGCCACTATCGACCTGCTGATCAGCGATTGCGACGGTGTCATCGTCGACAGCGAAGTCATCAGCCACCGCGTGCTGTTCGAAGCATTGAGCCTCCACGTTCCGGCCGAACGACTGGCTGAAGCACTGGAAGGTACCTTCGGCCTCACCGTGCCGAGCATCATCGACCTCATCGAAAAGCGCTTCGACCTGAAGATGCCGGAGACTTTCGATGCCGACTTGCGTCGGCAAAGCGAAAAAATAGTGGCAGAAGAGGTCCAGGCGATTCCTGGAGTACGTGATGCGCTGCATGCCATAGATCTGCCACTGGCCGTGGCGTCCAATAGCCGCCTGCACAACGTTGAGTCCTCGCTGCGTCGCGCCGGGCTGACCGAGCGGGTCGCGGGCAATATTTTCTGCGCGGAGATGGTGGCGTCACCCAAACCCGCCCCGGATGTCTATCTGCTCGCGGCCGAACGCATGGGGGTGGCGCCCGGGCACTGCCTGGTGATCGAAGACAGCCCGACCGGTGTACTGGCCGCGCGCACCGCCGGAATGCAGGTGATCGGGTTTACCGGTGCCAGCCATATCCCGGCCGGCCACGACCAGGCGCTGCGTGAACTGGGGGTATCGGTGGTGATCAGCGATATGCGCGACCTGCCAGCGACGGTTGCGAGCTTTCGGCGCGCTGAGCTGCACGGCAAGAACAGCCAAAGCCTGGTCTTGTCAGTACTGAAACGGACGAATTGCGAGTAATAGATGGTCGAGCGCTGGAAGTGGTTTCTCATCCGCATTAGCAAGCGGCCCTGGTTCAGGGCTAGCCTGTTTTCCGTCCTCGGTGTTGCCACCGCGCTACTGGCTTTGGCGGTGGCGCCCTATATCCCGGACGATATTCCGGCCAAGATCGGTTCGGATGCGGTCGATAACATCCTCGGTGTGCTCGCTTCGAGCATGCTCGCGGTCACTACCTTTTCACTGAGCATCATGGTGGCGGCCTATGGTTCGGCGACCAGCAACGTCACCCCTCGGGCGATCTCGTTGCTGGTGGAAGACCCCACCACACAAAACACCCTGTCTACCTTCATCGGATCTTTCATCTTCAGCCTGGTCGGGATCATCGCGCTGAGCACAGGCCTTTATGGCGATAAGGGCAGGGTGGTGCTGTTCGCGGTGACCATCGGTGTGGTCGTTCTGATCGTTTATGCGTTGTTACGCTGGATTGATCAGCTCTCAGGGCTCGGTAGGGTTGCAGAGACCACCGCACGGGTAGAAGACGCTGCCACCAAAGCCTTGTGTCAGCGAATGGAGCAGCCGTTTCTAGGCGGTTGCCCGTTAACGATCGATCCGCGGGCATTGCCCGGTGCCCGTCCCTTGTACCCCACGAAAATCGGATTCGTGCAGCACATCGATATGCCGGCGCTAGGCCTGCTGACGAAGGAGGAGAGCAGCTCGGTCTATATAGGCGTGCTGCCCGGCACGTTCGTCGAACCGACGCAGCCAATCGCTTGGACTGTGGGCATCGAGGACGAGTGCGAGGGCCGGTTGCGCAGTGCGTTCGTCATCGGCTCGCAACGAACTTACGAGCGCGATCCACGCTTCGGGGTCACCGTGCTCGCCGAGATTGCCTCGCGGGCCTTGTCGCCAGCGGTCAACGACCAAGGAACGGCCATCGATGTCATCGGTCGCGGCGTTCGGGTTCTTTCGCACCTTTCCAGACCTGTCGCTCCCGAGGAACCGCTATTCCGCCGAATATTCGCACCGGGGCTGAGCGTGGCTGACATGCTCGATGATTTCTTCACACCAATCGCCCGGGATGGCGCGGCGCTGATCGAGGTCGGTATTCGATTGCAGCAGGGGTTGGCATCGTTGGGGCGTCTTGGCGACGCGACGGTTACGGTCGCGGCGAACCGACATGCCGAACTGGCGCTCAAACGTGCTGAAGCGGCACTCGTTCTGCCCGAAGACAAGCAACGCTTGCTGCAATTGGCGGCGAGCCCGGACTGTTGAAGCACGCCGACTGGCGACGAACTGCAAGTCGCAGTCGGGCTTCTGGGAAAACCTTACTTTTCCTTTACGTCCGCTTCACACGAAGCTGACTGTCATAGGCGTAGAGTTTTGTTCAGGCTGATGGAACAGCCTGCTCCCATTGGGTGGGTTAGCCGCGACCTGGCTGTTGGTTATCGAAACAGCTGTCGAGACGCGGCGGCCCGCTGCTTTTTTCTGGGCTGCTTTGGCAGGACCGCCACATTGCGCTAGCCGGACGTCGAAAACTATCTGGGTTGCCGACACCCTGTTGGAAATCGCTTCGAAAGGCTCATACATACAGCTTGTCAGCTATTTCCGTCTTGGCTGGCTTGGCAGCGCTTTCGACGACCTGCTAGAAGCTGGGCGCTTAAATCATTTTTCCATCGTGGAGAGACCAGTCACCATGATTCTTCGTAAAAACTTCATGGCTGTCGTGGCAGGCGTGGCGCTGTTTGGTCAGACGCTCGTTGCTCACGCCGAGCTGCCGGATTTCACGCCGCTGGTCGAGAATGCCGCGCCGGCGGTAGTCAACATCAGTACCAAGCAGAACAAGCCGATGCGTGGCGCACAGGCTCAAATGCCTGACCTCGAAGGCATCCCACCGATGTTCCGCGAGTTTTTCGAGCGCGGCATTCCGCAACAACCGGATCGCCGTCGTGAAACGCAGTCGCTGGGTTCGGGCTTTATCATTTCCGAAGACGGCTATGTACTGACCAACAACCACGTGGTGGCTGACGCCGATGAAATCATGGTCCGTCTGCCTGACCGTAGCGAGCTACAAGCCAAGCTGGTGGGTGCCGACCCGCGCAGCGATGTCGCCCTACTGAAGATCGAAGGAGATGGTCTGCCGACGGTGAAGCTGGGTAACTCCGAGGAGCTGAAGGCGGGCGAGTGGGTCGTCGCCATCGGTTCGCCGTTCGGATTCGATCACACCGTAACCGCCGGTGTGGTCAGCGCCACCGGTCGCAGCCTGCCGAACGAGAGCTATGTGCCTTTCATTCAGACGGACGTGGCAATCAATCCGGGCAACTCCGGCGGCCCGCTGTTCAATCTGGAAGGTGAGGTCGTTGGTATCAACTCGCAAATCTTCACCCGCTCCGGTGGCTTCATGGGCTTGTCGTTCGCGATCCCGATCGACGTTGCCATGGACGTCGCCAATCAACTGCGTGAAAACGGAAAGGTCAGCCGCGGCTGGCTCGGCGTGGTGATTCAGGAAGTGAACAAGGATTTGGCCGAGTCCTTCGGGCTCGAACGTCCGGCCGGTGCGCTCGTTGCACAGGTCATGGATGGCGGTCCGGCAGCCAAGGGTGGGCTGAAAGTAGGCGACGTGATCCTGAGCCTGAATGGCAAGTCCATCGATATGTCCGGCGATCTGCCTCACCTGATCGGCGCGATGAAGCCGGGTACCAAGGCCAAGCTTGAGGTGGTTCGCGATGGCGACCGCGAAACCCTGACCATCGATATTGGCGCATTGCCGGAAGATGGCGATCTCCTGGCGTCCGCTGGCGGCTCGGGTGGGGCCACGCTCAGCAACAACCGCTTGGGCGTTTCCGTGACAGGACTGACGGACGCGCAACGTCAGGCGCTTGAAATTTCGGGTGGCGTAGTGATCAGCGATATCAGCCAGGGCCCTGCTGCGATGATCGGTCTGCGTCCGGGTGATGTCATCACCCACCTCAACAACGAAGCCATCGATTCGGTCGACACGTTCAGCCAAGTCGTCAAGGATTTGCCGAACAACCGCTCCGTGTCGATGCGTGTACTCCGTGAGGGACGAGCGAGCTTCATTACCTTCAAGCTGCCGAAATAACGGCCCAACTTTGTCCGATCCGATGCTCCAGGCCCGCTTGATGCGGGCCTTTTTTTCGCGCGCGAGAGGCAGCGCGGCTGAATAAAGACTACGAAGGTGCAGATCGAACTCACTCAAGTCCTGACGGCTCCATATGGTTTGAGTCGACTTTCCTGAGGCCTTAGATGAAAACGATTTTGACGCTGGGCTTGTTTCTGTTGCCGTCGATGGCGATGGCGATGGCGATGGCTGATCCGCTCGAACTGGAACGTGAACTGAACGACTTGAATCTCGACGTGCAGATAAGCGAGCTGGACACCGATACCCAGGCTGGCATCGAGTCAGGGTTGGTGCAGGTGTTGATCACCAATCACGAGCGCTTCAAGGTAGCCTGCCAGCTGCATCCAGGCGATACCGAGGCTTCGCCAGGGTTGGACGAATCGCCTATCTCGATTATCGCTCCGGGTGGTCGCGGCGCCCTTACCATGAGCGGCGAATATGGAGATTCGACCCTTAACGCGCTATTGACCTGCATACGCGATGAATGACGGGTGCCGTTGCCGTGGATCGCGCGGTAAACATGGCCGATCACGTATTGCCGAACCGTTGTTCTAATCGCCACGAACAGCGATTTGGAGCACATGAATTCCCTTGTTTGACATCCGATTCGAAAGGCCTGCCGGCGCCTTGCTACTTCAGCTGAGTGAATGAACTGGTCTGAAGCAAATGCTCTCCAACTGATAATACTCGTCGCGCGCGAATCGCTTAAGCTAAGCCGTTCCGCTCGGTGCTGCACCGTTTCGCCAAAGGTTTTTAACAACGCCCTGTTTCAGCCAGGGTGCCAGAGGTAGCACTATTTTGAATCAGGCAAGTGGAGCGAAACCGGCCCGTTCGGTACCGTTGCGCAGCCGTCTGTTGGCTATCGCGCTTGCCGGAATTATGCCTTTGGCGCTAGTGGCCGGGCTGGGCCTGGTATCGATAGTCAACGACCAGAAGCAATTGGCGAAACAGCGAAGCCTCGAAGCCACACGCTTGGCCGCCACAGCCGTCGAGGTCGAGCTCAGGCGCTCCTTGGACGTGCTACAGGCGTTGTCGCAATCACCGTTGCTCGAAGAGGGCGATATCGACGGCTTCTCCGGTATGGTCCGGCGCGTGTTGCCCTCGGTGCCCAGTTGGTATGCGCTGCTCATCATCACTCCGGACGGCGAGGTCATCCGGCGCGTTTCGCAGCACGACCCGCCTGCATCCAAGGCGATTGCCGAGCCGCGCAGCTTCGCTGAAGTGATGCGCACGGGCGAGCCGCAGATTGGCAACATGGGGCTGGGGCCCGGCGGGGTCTGGGGGATTCCCATACGCGTGCCTGCCGGTATCGAGGCGGGCGCGCGCTATGTTCTGACGGCGGTGCTCAAGCCTGAGTCCATCGTTGAAGTCATCAGCAACCGCCGGCTGCCTCCGGGTTGGGTTACCACCGTGCTGGACGCCGACGGTATACGCATCGCTCGCTCCCAACGGCACCTGGAAACGGTTGGGCGGCCGGCTTCGCCGACGCTTGCAAGCATGCTCGTGGACAATCCCGCCGACGAGGGAATCGGAATGGCGATGACGTTGGAGGGGGCCTCGGTCTATACCGCCTTCGTTCGTCTGCATCCGTCCAAATGGGTCGTCGCGACAGGCGTGCCCACCGAGGTAGTTGAGGCCGATGCTGTGCGGGCCTATACCTTGTACGGCGGTGGACTTCTGCTTTCGTTGTTCTTCGCGGTTGCCGCGGCGTTGTTCGCGACGCGGCGGATCAACGTGCCGATGCGCCAACTGCGACGTGCCGCCCAAGCCATCGGCCGGGGCCAATCGGTCCAGGCGCCGAGTAGCGAAATCGACGAAGTGCGTGAGGTCGGTCGTGCCCTGGCTTCTGCTGCGCAGGCGCGCCAAGCGAGTGAAGCCGAGCGCGACAGCATGCTGTCGCGGCTGGAGCTGGCGCAGCGGGACCTTACCCAGCAAGTAAGCGATCTCGAACTGCTGCAAGCGTTGGGCAACCGTCTGCTGCAATTGCCGACGCTGGATGCTCAACTAGACGCAATCATCGACGCGTTGTGCGAGCTGCACGGTGCAAGCCATGGGCTGCTGACGCTCAGCGATGGCGCGTCGCCCTTGCGCATTCATGCGTCGAAGGGTTTTTCGGCCGCGTCACTGGAACTCATGGACAACGTAGCGCCCGGACTCGGCGTATGCGGTGCAGCGGTGCAGAGCGGCCAGCGGGTGGTGGTGACGGATACCGAAACCGATCCACACTTCACCGAGTTTCTTGCGTTATCTCGTGCCGAGGGGTTCCGCTCTGTTCACAGCACGCCGATCCGGCATAGCGATGGCAGTGTTCTAGGCACTCTGACCGTGCAGCTCAAAGAGCCGCGATCACCCACCGAGCGGGAGATTCGCCTGGCCGACCTCTCGGCCGGTCTTGCCGCGATATTCATCGATCGGGCGCAGGCACAGACCAAGGCTGGCATGCTTGAAAGACGGCTACAGGTGGCACTGGACTCGTCTACTGTCCCGTTTGCCGTTCTCTCGCCAGACCTCGATGCTGCAGGCAAGCTGCATGACTTTCGGCTGGACTTCATCAATCCGACCGGCGCCATAAGTTTGCACGGAACGGTAGTAGAACTGGTGGGCCGTCGTCTCAGCGAAGTGCTCGGGCCCAATGCCAATCCGCAAGCTATGCACACGCTGGTGACGGTAGCGACGCAGCAGCAGCCGAGAGACGTGGAGTTGCGCAGCACGGCTTTTGCCAGCGAACGCTGGGTGCGCCTGATCGCCACGCCGTTCGAGCACAGGCTCGCCGTCTGGTTTGCCGATGTCACCGAGTCCAAACGCCAGGAACAGGCGATCCTGGAGTCCGATCGCCGCAAAGATGAGTTTCTCGCGACCTTGGCCCACGAGCTTCGCAATCCGCTGGCACCGATACGCATGGCAGCCGGCATCTTCGGCTCGCCCGCTGCGTCCGAGGCGCAGAAGTTGCGCAGCCAGCAAATCATCGAGCGGCAGGTCCGGCACATGGCGTTGCTGCTGGACGACCTGCTCGATATATCCCGCATCACCGTCGGCAAGCTGATGCTGCGCAAGGAGTCGCTGGACCTGAGGGCAGTGGTCGACGGTGCCGTCGAGACGGTTCGCGCCAAAATCGAAGCGAAACAACATGAACTCATCGTGCAGTTGCCGGCGGTGCCAATCCTGTTGGAGGCCGATCCACTTCGGCTCGAACAGATCCTTACCAATCTGCTGAACAACGCTGCCAAGTTCACTGCCAATGGTGGGCGGATTTGCATCAGCGCCGCGCTCAACGGTGAGACGGCCACCCTCTCGGTGGCAGACAACGGCTTGGGTATCGCTCGTGAAAATCTCAAGCTGATTTTCGAGCGATTCGCACAGATACCCACGGCCGGCATGCAGGTCAACAATGGCCTGGGCATCGGTCTGGCGCTGGCCAAGGGGCTGGCGAATCTGCACGGCGGGGATGTTCGCGTCAGCAGCGCGGGGTTGGGTCTGGGTGCTGAGTTCACGCTGAGTCTGCCAGCGCTGACGGCCACGCAATCCGGTCGGCAACCCGGCGAGCGTGGTGGCGTCACGGTCCACACGCGGCGAATTCTGGTTGCCGACGACAACCGCGATATCGCCGAAACCATGGCCGAAATACTCAGGCTGGAAGGCCACGAGGTGCATCTCGCTTTCGACGGTATCGAGGCATTCGAGCGTTACCAGCAACTCGAGCCGGAGGTAGTGCTGCTGGATATCGGCATGCCTGGCCTGCGCGGCGATGAAGTGGCACGGCTGATTCGGGCGCACTCTGTTAATGCGAACGTCCTACTGGTGGCCATTACTGGTTGGGGGCAGCCGAGCGACAAAGAGCGCGCGCTGGCGGCGGGGTTCGACATCCATATGACTAAGCCTGTCGACATTGCCCGGCTGATCTCCGTGGTGGGAGTCTGACGTCGTGTCTGCGTCCCGGCCGCTCGGCGGGGCTATCTTCTATTTGGTTTGTACTGTAGAAACGCTGGACACCAAGCATTTTCGTGCAGCGTTTTGCATTGCCGCACCCAGCGCGTTCACAGGCCAGTCGGTCGGATCGCAAAAGCTGATCTAGTAAGGGATTTTCTGGCACACAGCGTGCCTAAGCTTTGTCTATCGGGAGATCGCCGATCACCTGGTAAATGATGTGTGGTATCGGGAGAGACTGCAGCGGCATGACCGCCAGCAGCGCCGAAGGAGCAACCGCCCCGGAAACTCTCAGGCAAAAGGACCGATATCACGGGTGAACTCTGAAGAGTCGTCAGGCTTCGTCGCCTGGCGCACCGAAGGAGCAAGCGAGACCGGCTATGCCGACGCTCGTGAAACTCTCAGGTCCAGAACAGAGGGGGCGCCTGACTCGCATGTGCGAGCGGGCTCTAACCCGTTGACGTTCTGGAGCTGCAAAATGAAGACGATCGCTGTCGTTGGTGGTGGTATCACCGGTATCACCACTGCCTACGCGCTGGCCAAGCGTGGTTTCGCCGTAACCCTTTTCGAGAAGCACCGCTACGCCGCGATGGAAACGTCCTTCGCCAACGGCGGGCAACTTTCTGCCTCCAACGCGGAAGTGTGGAACCACTGGTCGACCATCCTCAAGGGCATGAAATGGATGCTCAAGAGCGATGCACCGTTACTGGTCAATCCCAAGCCGAGCTGGCACAAGCTTTCCTGGTTCGCCGAGTTCATCGGATCCATTCCGCAATACCGCAACAACACCATCGAGACCGCGCGCATGGCCGTCGCCGCCCGCGAGCATCTGTTCGCTTGGGCGGAGGAAGAAGGCATCGATTTCGATTTGAAAAAAGCCGGCATCCTGCACATCTACCGCGACAAGGCCGGCTTCGATCATGCCGGCAAGGTGTCCACGCTATTGGCTCAGGGCGGCTTGCCGCGCCGTAGCGTGACGCCGGATGAGATGCGGGCCATCGAGCCGACCCTGGCGGGGCAGTATTACGGCGGCTACTACACCGAATGCGACTCCACTGGCGACATCCATAAATTCACCAATGGCCTCGCCGCAGCGGCCATTCGCTTGGGCGTCGATTGCCGTTACGGCGAGGACGTCAAACATGTCGCGGCCGACGGCAACGGTGGCAGCGTGACCATCGCCACGCCGGGCGGCGAAGAGCGCCTGGAGTTCGATGGCATAGTCGTCTGCGCCGGCACCGCCAGCCGTGCATTAGCCGCGCAACTGGGCGACCGGGTGAATATTTATCCGGTGAAGGGCTACTCGATCACGGTCAACCTAAACGACGAGTCCAGCCGTGCCGCCGCGCCCACCGTCAGTCTGCTGGACGACGAGACCAAGCTGGTGACCAGCCGTCTCGGCGCCCACCGCCTGCGAGTGGCCGGCACTGCCGAGTTCAACGGCTACAACCGCGACATCCGCGCCAACCGTATCCGACCATTGGTAGATTGGGTCGCCGAATGCTTCCCCGGCGTCAGCACCCAAAGCGTCATTCCCTGGGCCGGCCTGCGCCCGATGATGCCGAACATGATGCCCAAGGTCGGTCGCGGCAAGTCGCCCTGCGTGTTCTACAACACGGGCCACGGTCACCTCGGCTGGACCCTGTGCGCCATCACCGCGGACATGATCGGTGACGTGGTAGAGCAGTCGCTGGGCGCCGCGAAATCGACTCACAACTCGATTCGGCAGGCAGCGTTGGTTTGACCTGGTAGTCATGGCTGCGGCGTCATCGTCGCAGTCATTTCATTCATCGCGCGTCAGCACTTCCAGCAGCTCGATTTCAAAGATGAGGTTCGAGTTCGGCTTGATGTGTTCGCCGATCTGGCGTTCGCCGTAGGCGAGGTGGGCGGGGACGAAGAGTTTGCGCTTGCCGCCGACTTTCATGCCCATCAGGCCTTGGTCGCACGTTCTTGCTATATTGGTATCCCACTTTTTCGCACGGAACGGGTAGCAGCATGCCCAAGGCAATCGGGTACATTAGGTTTTCTTCCCCTAAGCAGGTGAGTAGCAATAGCAAGCAGCGGCAGGGCGAAATGATAGCCCGCTGGCTTGAGGCGCACCCAGACTACTCGCTGTCAGATCTAACTTTCGAAGACCTTGGGCGCAGTGGCTTTCATGGTCAACACGCTGCAGAAGGTGGAGGATGGGCAAAGCTCCTGGCGGCTGTTGAGGCTGGGGCAATCAAGCCCGGTGATGCTGTGCTTGTAGAGGCTCTAGACCGCACAGGACGACTTGAAACTGTTGATGCCCTACATTTCCTGAACCCGATCCTTCGTGCAGATGTTTCAGTTATCACGCTGGACGATGGGAACGTCTACTCGCGGGAGAGCTTGAACGGGCCGCAGATATATTTGCTCGTTGCTAAAATTCAGGCGGCACACGGCTACAGCAAGTTGCTATCAGAACGCACTAAGTTGAGCTATCAGGCTCGCAAACAAAAGGCGAGGCTCGGTGAAGGTGTTAAGAGACTTGGCCCGGTGTGGCTCACTACAGATGGCAAGCTCAGAGAGGATATTGCACCGTACATCGTGCAGGCGTTCGAATTGTACGTTTCGGGTGTGGGTAAGATTTCGATTGCAAACCGGCTGAGAGCGTCAGGCGTTGAGGCATTCAAAACTTGTTCAGGCCCAACGGTGGAAGGGTGGCTACGCAATAAAACCGCTATTGGTTTTTGGGACGAGATACCGAATGTATACCCACCTGTAGTGAGCCGAGAATTGTTCCTACAAGCTCAGAAAAGGCAGCGAGAGGCAACAACCGGACCGCGCACAAAGACAACCAAACATCTTCTTGTTGGGCTGGTGAAATGCGGAGTGTGTGGCGGGAACTACATCATGCAGAGCAAAGGCGGCGAGCCTCACAGCATGCGGTGCCTCACGCGTCAACGGCTCAAAGACAACGGTTGCACCAATACCAAAACGATCCCCCGCAACGTGCTGGAATATGTACGTTTACAGACCTCGCATATTGCCCTTGCTGAAGCCATGCAGTGTTGCCGCTGACCGAAAACTGACCCAGTAGAGGCTGTTCTGCCGACTGAAAA